>JBJKQC010000067.1:0-14327 GCA_046705745.1 Dehalococcoidia bacterium | reverse complement strand
GGTAATTCTATGTAGGCCGGGATAGGAGGCCGTGCTCGTAGGCATAGGCGGTCGCAGCCGAGCGGGACGACAGCCCCAGCTTCTCGAAGATGTTGGCCACGTGGCGTGCCACCGTCTTTTCGCTGATGAAGAGCTCCCCGGCGATGGTGCGGTTCGTCTTGCCTGCTGCCAGCAAGCGCAGTACCTCCGCCTCGCGCTCCGTCAGACCGCCCGGCGCCTTCGCGCTCCCCCTGCGCAGCAGAGCCTCCACCCGTTCCAGGTCCGGCGCCGCGCCAAGCTGCCGGAACACCCACTGCGCGGCGTCTAGCTCCATCTCCGCCGTGTCCTCGTCGCCGAGCCTCCGGCACGCCAGCCCAATCAGGACGCGCACACGCGCACCTTCGTATGGGGCATCCATCTCCCGCCAGGCCGTCCACGCCCGCCGGAGCAAGGCGAGGGCGCCCTGCGCCTGGCCTTCCGCCAGGCTGACGGCCCCCTGTGCTTGGGCGGCCATTGCCTGCAGTAGCGGAGCGTTCCGGCCCTCGGCAAGGGCGTGTAGCTCGTCCGCCGCCGCTCGGGCGGCCTGCGCGTCTCCGGTGACAAGCAGGACTTCCACGTAGGCGGGAAGCAGCCTAGTGCGGAGCAATCTGTCCCTTGTCTCGTCCAGGGCACGCCGGAGTATCGCGGCCGCAGCATCCACCTGTCCCTGGGCCAGCCGCAGCAGCGCCAGGCCCGGCTCGGGCTTGTGGCCCCAGCGGCTCGCCTGCCGGTACGCCTCTTCCGCCCTCGCCGTCTCGCCACGCAGCCGGTAGAGCTCCGCCTGTTGATAGTAGGCAGCGCCGGTTGCCGGATGCCCTGGCGGCACGGAAAGCCGTTCGCATGCCTGCTGCGCCTCGCTGATGGCGTCCTGCCAAGCGCCGTGGAGCTGCATGATCTGGGCGCGGTGCACCAAGCACTGGCCGCGGTAAGGCACCAGGTCCGGCTGGGACTCACACCAGCGGCTCAGCACCGCCGTCCACTCTTGCGCCCGGCGCAGGTCAAAGGTCTCCTGGCATGCTGAAATGACGGCACAGTAGACCAGCCCCGCCACGACGGGAGACGCCTCCCCGGTCGTGACGGCGACCATGGCCTCGTCCAGCAAGGCCATTCCCGCTATATTGCTTCCCTGCCGGAGCAAGGCCTGGCCTTTGCCCAGCCGTGCGAGGGTACCGAGGTCTAGGTCACGGAAGCGCTCGCCGGCCCTTCCCGCCTCTTCGAATGTCTCGTAGGCCGCAGTGTAGTCGCCCTGATCCGTCAGCCGGAGGCCCGTAGGCAGGAGCACAAAGCCGCGCTCCACGCAGTCTTGGCCGCACGCCTCCAGGAGCCTCTCCGCGCGGGCGAGCCAGCCGCCGGCCTGGGCCATCTCTCCCCTGTTCATGAGGCCGAATGCCAGCCAGAAGGCGCAACGCGCCGCCCGTGCCGGATCGCCCTGGGCCGCGCATTCCTGGTGGGCCCGCGCCAGGACCTCCGCGTGCTCGGCGTCTCGGCCGGTCAGGTATGCGGCGGTCGACAGCCGCTCTAGGTCGTCGATGGATAGCGGCGCTTGGCGATCAGCAGCCGAGAGCTGGGCGAAGGCATCGCCCCAGGCCTGCCTTGCGAAGGACTCCCTGCCTTTCTCCAGCTCATTCATCGCCTTCGTGGCCCCCACCTTGAGGTCGCCTACCCGAAGCCTGTATCGATATCCAAAGCACTGGGCAATCTACGTGAAACGCCCTCTCCGTGAAAAGCCAACTGAGCGGGCGCTTATAAACGGCACCGGTCAACTGACAGAAGACCGGGGCCAGTGACAAATGTGACGTGCGGTCTTTCGCTACGACCGCACCCGCTTGGTGCGGTTGGACATGTAGTCCACCAGCACGTACTGGCCCAGCTCATCAGGCGTCGTGTAGAGAGCACGGCCCCGGTTCATCCGCGTCAGCCGGTCCACGAAGTCCAGCAGATAGTGGCTGGTCTCCAGCATGAAGGTATTGATGACAATGCCTTCTTGCGTGCAACGCTTTACTTCCTTCAGCGTCTCCTGAATCGTTCGGTACGTCGGCGGATAGCTGAAGAATGGACGTCCATTCTCGATATGGGCCGTAGGCTCGCCGTCCGTGATCATCAGAATCTGCTTGGTGATGTCCTTGTACCGCGACAGCAGCTTGCGCGACGTAGCGAAGGCGTGCTGCATGTTGGTCCCGGAGCCCCACGCGTTCCACGTGATGGACGGCAGCTCCTCGCTCTTGATCTCGATGGCCACGCCGGAGAAGCCCATCACCCAGAAATGGTCCCGCGGGTAGCGGCTGCGGATGAGGGTATCCAACGCTATCGCCACCTTCTTGGCAGCGGCGAAGGAGCCGAACAGTCCCATGGAGCGGCTCTGGTCGATGAGCAGCACCGTGGCCACCTCCGTCATGTGCTCCGTCCGCTTGACCTCGAAGTCGTCCATCTCGATGCGTACAGGCACCCCTGGCCCATGCCGCTCAATGGCGTTCATCACGGTCTTGTGCAAATGGATCTCGAACGGGTCGCCGAATTCGTACTGCTTCGTGTCGTCCGTGTGCTCGCCGCCGGCCCCCCGCGCGTTAATCTCGTGCTGGCCCGTTCGCCCCTTGCGTAGCTGTCCGAACAGCTCTCGCAGCGCCTTCTGCCCGATTTTTCGGACGCCTGCCGGCGTTAGCTCCAGCCTGTCGCCGTCCCGCTTCAGGTAGCCTGCCTCTTCCAGTTGCTTGACGAGTTGCTCCAGCCGCTCCACATCGCGCCGGGCGTCCTCGCCCAGCAGCCGCTCCACCTCGTCCACATCGATCTCGTCCATGTCGCCCCGGCGCATCACCTGCTGGAGCTGCGCTTCGAGCTGGTCCATGGACTGCATCTCGCCCATGACCTCCATGGCCTGGTCCAGCGTCATATCCTCGTCGCCCATGAACGGGTACTGCCCCGCAAAAGCGTCCATAGGCATCAGCTCGGCCATGTTCGCGGCCAGCTCCGCGAGCTCAGCCGCTGTCTGCTCATCCATGGCAGCGTTCATCGCCTCGAAGAGCTGTTGCCGCTGCTCCGGCGACATGCTCGACAGTAGCGACTGCATCTGCCCCATCTGCTGGGCCAGCATATCCATCAGCTCATCGAAGCTCTGGGGCGGATTGGGGCCGAACATCTGGCCCCACTTGTCCATGAACCCCTCGAAGTCTGGCTGGAGCCCGGACATCTTGTCCCGCATCATGCGGTTCAGGTCCTTGATCATTTCCCGCATGGCGGCCATGTCTTCAGGCGTCATCTGGCGGATGCGGTCCGCCATATCGGACGCCATATTCCCGAGCATCTGCTTCCGCAGCGTCTCCATCAGCTCTTGGAACTTGTTCTGGGCGTCCGGGTCCATGAAGTCGTAGTCTTGCAGCCCCTTGATCTGCCCGCCCATGTCCTGCGGCAATGCGTCCAGCTTCTCGCGGTTGCGCTGGGCCCGCTGGCGGAGCATGTTCATCAGCTTCTCGTTCTGGGCCGCGTCCGATGGGTCCATGCCTTGGAGCTGCTGCTGCGCCTCGTCCAGACGGCGCTGGATGCCTTCACGCTCGGTGTCGAGCACGTCCTGCAAACGGCGCTTGAGGTCCTTGACTACCGAGTCCAGGTCATAACGCTGCAGCGTCTGCTGGCGACGCTGGTTCAAACGGTCCATCATGTCCCGTAGGCCGGGCATGCGCGAGCCGTCCTGGTTGCGCATGCCGCGCTGCATGAGGTCTCGCAGCGCCCGACGAATGTCCCCGTGGGCCAGGACGTCGTCCGCCATTTCCTCCAAGAGCTGGCCCTCGTCCAACTCGAAGGGCATCTGACTGCCATCCCAACGTGAGTACCTGTAGTGCGAGAATAGTTCCATGGAAAAATGATACACCCCAAAGCCCAGAGGCAAGCCTCCTCTCGGACGTTCTTGCAGCCCGCTTTTTGCCTAGGGTTGCTACAATGCGCGCTGCCCCTTCAGACGCCATTCGCCAGGAGTAGCCCGTGGCCATCGCTGACAAGTCCCGCATAGGCATCGCCTCACCGCACATGTTTCCGGATGGCGCAGTGGACATGGGACTCACGCGCCGCTACGTCCGGCGCGCCGAGGAGCTCGGCTACGCGAGCCTCTGGACCCAGGAACGCGTGACCGGCTCTCCCGTCGTGCTGGACCCCACCACCTACCTGGCCTACGTCGCCGGCCAGACCGACAGAGTCCGCATCGGCGTCTCTGTCCTCGTCCTCCCACGCCACAACGTCATTCACCTGGCCAAGATGCTTGCCGACGTCGACCAGATGAGCGGTGGGCGGCTTGTCGTAGGCGTGGGGTTGGGCGCTAATGCCAACGACTTGCCCACCTTCGGCGTCCCCGCCGAGCGCCGCGTCCGACGCTTCGTCGAGCAAGTGCAGGCGCTCAAGTCGCTCTGGATGCAGACGCCCGCCGCCTTCCAAGGAGAGGTCGTCTCCGTCAAGGGCGTCAACATCGAGCCCAAGCCTGCACAAGCGCCGCACCCGCCGCTCTGGTTCGGCGCCAACGCCGACGCCGCCATACGTCGCGCCGTGCGCTACGCCGATGGCTGGACCGGCGCCGGCAGCTCGCCCCGCGACGACTTCCTGCGGCGCATTGACCTCGTCAACGCGCTGCTTGCTGAGGCCGGGCGCGACCGCAAGTCCTTCCCCATCTCAAAGCGCATCTACCTGGCCGTGGACGACGACGAGTCCCGGGCGCTGCGTCGGCTGAAGGAGTGGTTCGCCTTCTACTACGGCAATGCTGAGTTAACCGAGCGCGTCGCCCTCTGGGGCAGCCCGGCCAAGGTCCAGGACCTCCTTGGGCGCTGGTCCGAAGCCGGCGTGGACGAGTTCATCCTCAACCCTGCCTATGACATGGAAGAGCACATGGAGAAACTCGCCGAGATCACCGGCCTGCGTTAACTGCCCGCCCTTCCTAGCTGCGAGGCATGCCTTGCACCCGTCCCTGGGAAGGCCCTCTGCCTCACCGCAGCGCGGTTGCCTTTCGGCGAGCAGCGATAAGCAACACCTCCGCCTCCAATCACTGCGCCGCCGGGCAGCCCAAGGCCGTGGATATCACCTGCGACCGCGCCATCTCCTGGCCATTGGCGTCCACGGCCGCCACTTGGTAGTAGCATTGGCCCGCCGGCAGGCCGGTGAAGTGCGACTGCGTCTCGAAGTCGGTCTTCGGCTCCTGCGCCATGAGCTGCAACGAGTCCGATGAGCTTCCCGCGTACAGCCGCCATGACGCCACCTGTGTGGCCCCATTCCACGAATAGCCGAGGGTGAGGTCGCTCCCGTCAATCTTGGACGCCAGGTCCGGCGGCGTGTCTGGCGACCCGGTCCACGGAAGACGGAAGGCCCGATAGCTCACATACGGCTGGTCGAACGCCAGATCGAAAAGGACCTTGTTGTCCGGTGAGACCTCCGTCATCGTGTCGTAGGCCCAACCCTGGCCGGTGTACGGCGCTCCCCAACTGATAAACGTGTTCCCGTCCGAAAGCCGCTGCACATTGCCCATGTACGTCCCGAATAACGGCGCATTGGGCGTATACTCCCAGACCACCGTTGCCGTCTTGTTCGCCTCGTCTATCTTGTATTCGATGGCGTGCGAAACCGCGGGATTGTCCGTCGTCCCCTGGTTGTCGAATACCGTGATGTCCCCGTTCGGCAGTTGCCTCACGTCATGCTGGAAAGCAAAGGTCTGGCCGGTTATCTTGAACTGGTTGTCCTTGCCGCCCAGGGTCCACATCACGGCCCCAGTCTGTAGATTGATCTTGGCTATGGCGCTCAGGTTCCTGGCCGAGATGAGCAAGTTCCCATCGTTGGCCAGGGCAAGCGCATTGCCGTGGATCAGGTCGATGTTCTGAGCGGTCAGGTCCGCCGTGGACTCCTGGTACGGGATATGGTCCCAGCTTCTCCATTGCCAAATCACATTGTGGGACGAGTCCATCTCCTGAATCACCAGTCCAGTGACTTCCGCGTTTTTCTGGCCGCCCGGCACGACCTTGCTCATGTCCACTTGTTCTTGGTCGGCGACTTCTAGCAGGACGTCGCCATTAGGCAGGATCTGGAAGTCGTGCAGATCTCCGATATACCCATTCCCCGCCTTGTAGGTGTCGACCACCTGATAGTGCGAGTTCATGAGCACCCATTCCGAGTCCTTCTGGTCGAAGTAGGACAACAGTCCATTGGGCCACGCTGTGAAGTCCATCGCCGCCCACTGGTCGGCAACCGACTTGTAATACACCAGTTGGCCCTGGCCGTTGAGGATCAGCAGGTAAGACCCAGTCCCCGACTTGGTCCAGTAGAACGGCGCCACGAAGATATCCCCCTCGCCGTTGTTCGCTGACGCCGCATTCACTGTAAAGTGCGGAATGTCCTGCGGCACGGTCAAGAAATTGGGGAACGCGCTCCGCGGGCTAGTAGTGTTTGGCGCCGGGGTGCCACTGCTGCTGCCGGGTGCGCCGTCTGACTGGGACGTCGCAACCGTGAAGCTATAGGTCAGGCTCCCGAAATCCCCTCCCGGATCCGGATGGAAGCTGCCAATGTTCACCTGCACGTTCTCACCAGGGGTGAACCCTTGGTCTGGTTTGAAAATGATGGTCTTCTTGTCGTCGGCGAGTATCGTCTGCCCTTGATGGACGCCGCTCTCTGATCCAGTCACGCTGATCTGAAAGTTCGTCAAGTCCTGGCTGCTGATAGTCGGCCCATAGCGCACGATGACCGTCGTGCCCTTGGACACGTATTGGGCATTCGCTAACGGCGCGTAATACTCCGGCGCGCCGCCTTGGGGACCGACGCTCGGCACACCCGTCATAGGGGTTGGTGTGATGGTCACGCTCGGCGTCGAGGTGCTTGGGCTCGCCGCCCTGGCGCAGGCGGCAAGGGCCAGAAATGCCAGCAAAAAGACACCATACAGCGGAAGCCTGCGGCGGTTCATGGAAATCAGTCTCCTCTTGATGGTGGAGAAGTATGCTGTACCGGCGCGGGTCCGGCAGGTCGAAGCGCGAAGCATCTTGGGGGAATCTGCGAAGAAGGACGGTAGGACCGACTTCTCGATCCCCTCCCCGCCAGGCCCTCTCTGGCATCCAAAGATACCCCGGCGGGTCTTTCCCCATCTTGGAGATATCCCCATAATATCCTCAGCCTATTGAAAGGACCTTCATAGACGGCTATTTGGACTAATTACAAAGGCCAATCCCCACTCCCACCAAGGGCGAGCGGCGTCAGCGCCAGCACCTACCCTCTTACTGCATTCACCACACTGCCTTTTCACTCTCCTCTATCGATATAGGCACATGCTATGATTTATTTGATTTTGCTCACCACGGCCACGTAAGTACCAGCCGTGCAGGCCCCCATCTCACCCTGTACCCACAGTGTGTCCCTGTATGGGACCGGAACAACCAAGGGTCCAGGGCCACGAGGCGCAAAGTGACGCAAAACATCGCTTTGCTGCCATCCCCCAGCCGGCGGCCATAAATTCCACTGCGAGGAATACCCGCGAAAGTGATGTTTTCAGATCGCTTTGGGACAGGTGGCCTAGCGCGGCGATGCCTTCCCCGCGACGCGCCTCGGTTGACCGGCACTGGCCGTGGCCTGTACGATTAGGCCTCTACGGTCTCGCCGGCCGTCGGGCCGTTCGTCACGGCAAGGACGGCGTCCGGCTAATCGCCCCGGCTCAACTCCGGGGATAGGAGGCTTCCAATGGCCTACGTCAAGGCGCTCCGCTGCCGCGAATGCTCGCGCGAATATCCCGTCAGCCCGCTCAATGTATGTGACTTCTGCTTCGGCCCCTTGGAAGTGGTGTACGACTACGATGCTATCGGACGGGTCGCCTCCCGTGAACGCATCAAGGCTGGCCCCAATAGCCTTTGGCGCTACGCCGACTTCCTCCCCGCCGACTACAACCCGGACGTCGACATCAATGCGGGCTTCACGCCATTGGTCCGCTCGAAGGGCCTCGCCAAGCGCGTAGGCCTGGAAGAGCTCTGGATTAAAAACGACAGCGTCAACCCGTCCTTCTCCTTCAAGGACCGGGTCGTAGCCGTCGCCTCCGCCAAGGCCCTCGAGTTTGGCTTCGACACCATCGCCTGCGCCTCCACCGGGAATCTGGCGTGCGCCGTAGCCGCTCATGCCGCCCGCGCCGGTATGAAGGCCTACGTCTTCATTCCGGCCGACCTCGAAGCGGCGAAGATTCTCGGCGCCGCCATCTACAATCCCACCGTCGTGGCCATCGATGGGGCCTACGACGATGTGAACCGTCTGTGCAGCGAGCTGGCCGACACCTACAACTGGGCCTTCGTCAATATCAACGTCCGGCCCTTCTACGCCGACGGCAGCAAGACGCTGGGCTACGAAGTAGCCGAGCAGCTTGGCTGGCGCGCCCCGGCCCACGCCGTTGCGCCTTCGGCCTCGGGCGCCATGTTCACCAAGATCTACCAGGGCTTTAAGGAGTTTGAGGGCGCCGGCCTTATCGGTCCCGTGCAAACCAAGATGCACTGCGCCCAGGCCCGCGGCTGCTCGCCCATCGCCACGGCTTACGAGGAGGGGCGCTTGGTCATCCGTCCAGTCAAGGCCAACAGCCTGGCGACATCCCTGGCCATTGGTAATCCAGCCGACGGCTACTACGCCCTCAAAACCATCGAAGCTACCGAAGGCTCTGCGGTCATCTGCGAGGAGAACGAGGTCGCCGAAGGGATCAAGCTGCTGGCCGAAACGGAGGGCATCTTCACGGAAGGCGCCGGCGGCGTGGCGGTTATGGGCCTGAAGCACCTAGTGGAGCGCGGCACGATCAAGCCCGACGAGCCAACGGTGCTCTACATTACCGGTAACGGCCTGAAGACCACGGACTTAGTCACCGACGTCGTGAAGCCTCTGCGCATCGAGGCGACAGTTGAATCCTTCGAGATCGCCCTAGCTGCAAGGGCATGATCGAGGCTATAGTCATGCGCCGTGTCCGGTTGACATACCTTGACCGAATGATCAAAGAGCCGGTGATCTACCAGCTCGGCCGCGATTTCGGCGTGGTCACCAACATCCGGCGGGCCGATGTCCAGGAGGGCATTGGGTGGGTCATCCTCGAGCTCGAAGGCGACGAGGACGCTATCGACCGCGGGCTCGACTGGGTGCGTTCCTTGGGCATCCGTGTCGACCCCGCCATGGGCGATGTCGTGGAAGGCTAGCGGTGTTGGGCGGCGCTTCCCGCCTGAAACTCAGAACGGTACCATTGAGTGAGACGCCGAATGGCTTAGGCGCCTTCTCGTGATGATGGAACTTAAGAGGAGACCAAAGGCATGAGTGTAACGGTCCGCATTCCCGGCCCCTTGCGTCGGGTCACGAACGGGGCTGACAAAGTCCAGGTGGAGGGCTCCGATCTCAGCAGCCTCATTGCGTCCCTGGAAACGCAGTACCCTGGGATGAAGGAGCGCCTGCTCGACGAGAAGGGCGAGCTCCGCTATTTCGTGAATCTGTACCTCAACAATGAGGACGTCCGCTTCCTGCAGGGCCTCAAGACGACAGTGAAGCCCGGCGACGAAGTAAGCATCGTCCCCGCTGTGGCAGGCGGCTGTTGACTCAACGACGTGCTTGCGCCAGACAAGCCCCACATTGACATTGCCCCGTAACAGTGAAAACGACGAGTTGGACGAGGAGGAGCTAGAGGAGCTCAACCGGTCGACAGCCACGTCCACGTTCCTGGAAAAGAGGTGGTGGCGCTGGTTGGCCGGAGGTGTCGTGGCGGTCCTCCTTTTCTCCGTCGTCCTGTCGTCCATCCTCCCCTTCGTCATAGGGGGCGGCAACAGCGGCGGCCAGCAGCAGCCCCAGCGACTTGCCGTGCCGGATTTCACGCTGCCGTCCGCCAGCCAAGGTAACATCACGCTGTCACAAGAGATTGCGGACCACGGCTACGTGGTGCTGGTCTTCTATGGCGGCTTCAGTTCCACGGCAGCTCAGGGCCAGATGACCGCCCTGCAAACCGCCTATGCGGGCATCCGCGCCCAAGGCGCCGAAGTGCTCGCCGTCAGCGTCGACTCCCTCCAGGGCGCGCGGCAGATGGCCGCTTTGGCCAAGGCTGGGTTCCCTGTGCTGTCCGACGCGGACCACACCGTTTCCAGCGAGTATGGTCTCTACAACTTATTCGGAGATGGACTCGCGGCTCCGGCCGTCTTTGTCCTCCGGCACGACGGCAGCCTCGTCGGTCAATACGTGGGCCAGAACGCCAACGATTACATGCCGGCCGACTCTATCGTGGCGTTGCTCCAGCAGGCGAATGCCACGGCCACGCCATCTCGCTAAACCCTATCCCGCGACCGTTCGGAAGACCCTTCGACAAGCTGAGGGCGAACGGTTGCAGGACCGCACCTGAGCCGCCAAGGCAAGGGCCTCATAATTCTCGCCGGCAGTTGACCGGCAAAGGGGATTGCACGACACTGCCTGCAAACGTCCCTCGAATGTCGTAAACGCAGGGGGTGAAGGATGGCCCGTATCGTCTTCGCTGTCGGGAGCTCCCATGGCCCGACCATTCAGACACCGCCCGAGGACTGGCGCCGCCTGGGAGAAGGCGACACGCGGGACCCCCGCTTCGATTACAACGAGCTGGCCAAGCGGGCACGCGCTGGGCTTGACCAGGAGCTGACCATCGAGAAGCAGCGGGAGCGCTCTCAGGCCACGCACGCAGCGTTGGGCGTGCTGGCGCAACGGCTGGCACAGGCCCAGCCGGATGTGGCCGTGGTCGTCAGCAACGCCCACCGCATTCGTAAGGATGACAACCAAACAGTCTTCAGCGTCTTTCGAGGCGCCTCACTGCCCGTTGCCAAACGCTCGGAGCGATTCGACCCCGACTCCCGCTTCCGTCCGGGCGCCGAGCGGCCCAAGCAAGTGATCGAAGAGAAGCCGGCCGAGCCTGACCTGGCAGAGCACTTGATAGCGTTCCTGAACATGCACGAGTTCGATGTCGGCTGCACTGACCGCCTTCCCGAGGGTAGCCCGCTGGACGACGCCTTTACCTTCCCCTACGACTATCTGTTCGGCAATAGGTCGGTGGCCATGGTGCCGTTTCAGCTCAGCCGGTATCTCCCGTATCAAGCCACGCCTGCGCGCTGCTACCGGCTGGGGCAAACGCTCCGTGAGGCCATCGAGGCATGGGACTCGGACAAGCGCGTCGCCCTCATCGCTTCCGGCGGCTTGAGCCATCAGATCATCGACGAAGAGCTGGACCAGCGAGTGATTGCCGCGCTGACCACGAGCGATGCGCAGGAGTTATCCTCGTTGCCCCGCGAGCGCCTCAACGGAGCGCCGGGCACACCGGAAATCCTCAACTGGGTAACGGTCGCCGGCGCCATGGCGCCCGGGACCATGAAGCTCGTTAACTACCTACCCTGCTACCGCTCGCTTGCCGGCACCGGCCACGGCCTGACGTTCGGATATTGGGAGAGCTGAGCAGCCCTTACCCTACTCCCCCAATTCCGCCACCACCTGCGCCACCTGGTCCTGGGGCACGTCGCGGTACACCGCCGCCCGGCCCACGTCCTCCAAGAGAACCCAGGAGAGTTGTCCGGCGCTGCTCTTCTTATCGCGCGTCATCGCTTCCAAAATGGCCTCGGGGCGAACGCCCTCGTATGATGATGGGAGTCCGAAGCGGCGCAAGACGGCGGCTTGGCGTTCCATGAGTTCGGGCGGGGTGACGCCATGGACCATGCCGATACGGGCCGCGCCGGTCATCCCAATGGCGACGGCCTCGCCATGTAGGTACCGTCCGTAGCCGGCAGCAGCCTCCAGACCGTGGCCTATGGTGTGACCGTAGTTGAGCAGCATGCGCCGGCCGCTGGTCTCGCGCTCGTCTTCGGTAACGATGCGCGCCTTCACCGACATGTTACGGCCGACCACTTCCGCCGTGATCTCGGGCTCCAAGGCCAGCAGCGCCTTCGCTCTCGCTTCGTACGTGTCCACTAGATCGGCGTCCAACGCAAAGCCGTGCTTGATGGCTTCAGCCCATCCCTCCCGCAATGCCCGCTCCGGTAGCGTCCGCAGCGCGGCCGCATCCGCCAGCACCATGATTGGGTGGTGGAAGGCGCCCACCAGATTCTTGGCGGCAGGTAGATCTACTGCCGTCTTGCCGCCGATGCTGGAGTCCACCATCGCCGTGAGTGACGTAGGAACCTGGACCAGCCTGATGCCCCGCAAGTAGGTGGCGGCGACGAAGCCCGCCAGATCACCGACGACTCCGCCGCCAATGGCGATGATGGCGTCGCGCCGTTCAACCCGCCGCTCCGCGAGCCACTCGTAAATGACGGAGGCTGTCTTAAGGCTCTTGCTCTCTTCTCCGGCCGGGAACGAAAACATGCCCATCTCGATTCCGGCCTTGTGCAGCGAGCGCTGGGCCGCACGGGCATAAACGGCCATGACGTTGCTATCGGTGATGATGTAGGCACGGCCATCGAAACCGGCAGCCGCCAACCGTTCGCCGAGCTCGGCTTCAAGGATGCCCCAGCCCACGTAGATAGGGTACGCGCCGGACTCCAGCGTCACCGTCGCCGCCAGCAGCGGATCGTCCTGCCAGACTTGCGGCGCACCCAGGCGCCGCCAGGCCCGGACGACCTCGTGCGCCGCCTCCTCCACCGAGAAGTGGTCCGTCGGCACCGTCCAGTGGGCCTGGGCATAGGCCCATTGGCGCTCCCGCTTGAGGGACTCTATCCGACGTAAGGCATCGCCGTCGGAGGCCAACATGGGCCGGACCATACCCTCGGCGCCTTGTTGTGCCGAGGCAGAGGCCAGCCGCGAGTAGATGGTCTCCGGCCTGGCCTCCATGAGCACCACGAGACCACTCTCCAGCATTTCCACGCGGCAGGCGTCCTGGACGGCAGCGCCGCCGCCCGTGGAAACAACGACCTTGTCCCGGGCGCCCAACGTATGGACCGCCTCCCGCTCCAGTGCGCGGAAGGCGGACTCCCCATCTTCTTCGAAGATGCGCTCCACGGGCTTGCGCGCCCGCTCCACGATCCACTCGTCGGCATCGACGAAGACCCACACCACCAAGCGCGCGGCGCGGCGGCCCACGGCGCTCTTGCCCGTGCCCGAAAATCCAACGAGGAATATGCGCGTGCGGTGGATCATGAGGAGAAGGGAATAGGGTTCGGGGAGGTACTGGTGCTCGAAGTGGTGACCGGCACAGGTCGCCACTCAGGTGGGTCGTCCGTAAAATCTTTGGCTACCGACTCCTCAGACAGTCCCTTCCATGTGTACTCGAACCTCTCCTTGTCAAAGGTTAACGTCAGGGCTCCGGTAATTCGACGTCTTGCCTTGCCCTCTGTGTAGCCGTAATCCATGACATATTCAACTAGTCCATGCTTAGGGGAGCTAGACTCATCACCTACTTCAAAGGAAGGGAAGCGAAAATCGGTGCTGGAATCAGGATATATGACGCCCCCATTGTTCTGAAACAGTGGAGGCGCCACCGCCTTGGAATCTAGTAGGACAAGGGCGGTCTTCATTTGATAACGCAATGCCCGTGCACCTAGATTTCGTAATCTCAGGCCGATTCTTACACCTTTTCTTACGCCTTGAGAATCAATGAGCCATTGGACAATGGGAGTTTCAAGCTGCAACTTGTAAGCAAGATTGTCCCACATCCGCTGAAGCCGCAGTTGAAGGATTACAGCCGCAATGAAAAACAGGAGAGCTAGAACAGATGATGGATAAGCAATAGCGAAGGGCCATCGAGGACTTGATTGAGGAAGCGGTTCGGGAGCAAACCAACTGGCCACGCCGCTACCTAGCAGCCCCAAGAAGATCAGAGCTGTCACCAGTGTGCCCGCAACACCAATTGCCTCATGCGACTTGCGTACGGGGGTAATAGCAGTACCGATGACACGAAGAATTGCCTTGACAACTTCCATCATTGGATGGTACTCATGCTTACTGCGCCACCTGGGCCGCATGCGTCCGCGGCCCCACTGTGGCCATGTAACCCTGCCAGTTGCGCTTGGTCTCCTCGATGTGATCGCCGCCGAACTTTTCCAGGAAGGCGTCAGCCAGCGTGATCATGACCATGGACTCGGCGATGACGGCGCAGGTGGGCACGAACGTAATGTCGCTGCGCTCGTAGTGCGCCTGCACCACCTCGCCCGTGGTCAGGTCCACGGAGGGCAGCGGGTTGATGATGGTGGCGATGGGCTTCACCACTCCGCGCACCACCAATGGCTCGCCGGTGGTCATGCCGCCCTCCAGCCCGCCGGCGTTGTTGGTCCGGCGCGGCCAAGGACGCACCCACGAGCCATCAGGGTTGCGCTCCCACTCGTCGATGGGCTTGATGACGTCGTGCACCTTGGAGC
>JBJKQC010000066.1:0-5605 GCA_046705745.1 Dehalococcoidia bacterium | reverse complement strand
CTCGAAGAGGACGAGGTCCTCCACGACGTCACCAGCGCGCTGTTACCGGATGACCTGAGCAGCGAGGCGTTCATGATGCCCAAGGCCGACGGCGTGGTCGCGGGCATCGAGGTGTCGCTGGAAGTCTTCCGCCAGGTGGACCCGGAGCTGGAGACGCGGGCCCTGGTCCCGGACGGTTCTCCGGTGGAGAAAGGCCAGTACATCGCCGTTATCCGCGGCCGTATGGGGAGCATCCTGCGGGCCGAGCGCACGGCCCTCAACTTCGTCCAGCGCATGAGCGGGATCGCAACGGCAACGAATGCCATCGTCAAGGCGCTGGAGGGCACTGGCGCCACGTTCCTCGACACGCTCAAGACCGTGCCCGGCTGGCGGGCGCTGGACAAGTACTCCGTGCGCATGGGCGGCGGGCACAACCACCGCATGACCACGGCGGACGGCGTGCTCATCAAGGACAACCACATCGCCGCCATGGCCCGCCGCGGCGAGAGCATGACGCAGCTCATCCAGCGCGCCCGGCAGCAGTCGCCCCACACCATCAAGATAGAAGTGGAGTGCGACACGCTGGACCAGGTGCGAGAAGCCGTGGACGCTGGCGCCGACATCATCCTCTTCGACAACATGACGCTGGACGAGATGCGCCAGGGTGTGGAGATCTGCAAGGGCAGGGCCATGACCGAGGCCTCCGGCGGCATCACCATCGAGACGGCGCGGGACTATGCCATGACCGGCGTCGACCTGCTGTCCAGCGGCTCCGTAACCCACTCCGTGAAGGCTCTGGACATCAGCCTGGAAGTGCGGCCGGACGGCGCCTCTTCGTAAATCCATCTCTCGCTGCTCGATGACCGCGAGGGTGCCGGGGTTTCCTGGCACTGCGTTTGCTCGTTCTTCTCGCGGACTTAGCAATCTCGAAGCACGGGCGTGGCAGAAAAAGCGAAGGGGCCGGCGAGATGCAACCCCTTCGCGAATCGTAGCGGACCTTGAGCTAGTCCCACCTGCTCCTTGGCTTTTCCTCCAGGATGCCGTCCACGTACATCTCCACCTTGCCCTGCGGGAAACAGAGGTGGTTGGCTATCTTGGCCGCCTCGGTCGTGGGGTAGCGGTAGTACCAGGCCAGGTCCTGGTGCGCTTCGCCGGCGGCGTTGATGGAGTAATAGTGGGCCTCGCCCTTATAGGGGCAGCGCGTCACCTTGTCGCTGGGCACCAGCACGTCCTGCCGCACGTCCGCCCTAGGGATGTAATAGCGATGCGGTAGACCCGTCTCCAACACGAGGACCGGTCTGCGCGTCTCGGCGACGGTCTCGCCGTTGACCACGACCCGCACGTGGCGGCCGCTTTGCAGGTAGTCGATGCGCTTGTACGGGTCCCTAGCGTGGACGAAGACCTCCTCGTCTTCCTCGAACCAAGCGTCCATCCGGTCCCAATAGAACGCTACGTGGTCGTGCACGTCCGCAGCGCCTTCCAGTGGCTCCGGATAGTTCCAGACCGCGCCCTCGGCGACCCGCTCTCCGACCTTGACGCTCCAGTACCGGGCGTCTCCCTTGATCGGTCAGTGAGTCTTGCGGTCAAGGGGCTCCAACAAGTCCATGCGGACATCGTTCATGGGGAAGTAGTAGACCGGCAGATACTTGGTCTCGCGCATGATCTCGTGCATGATGAGCACATTGCGGCTGCGGGCGATGGTCTCTCCGGCGAAGACGACCCGTACTTCCTTCGGTGTCGGTTCGACGATGGCCACATGCTCCGGGACCCCGGCGTAGCCCGCGAACTGCTGAGCCTTGAAAGCCTGCGTCATAATCGTCCTCCTCTCATACCATGGGCCATCCTATCAGCATCGTGGCTAGGATCGATATCCCCGTCTATGAGGCCGCTGCGAGCTGCCTGTCCCTCTGCTAACGGCGGCGCGCAGCTAGTTTCTCGCGCAATATGGCCAGATTGCTTACGTCCTCGCGGTTGTAGGCCAGGAGCGTTTCCAGCGCTTCCCTGTCTTCACGCTCCTTGTACTGCTGCCAGAGGAGCACCGCCTGGAAGCCATCCATGCCGGCCAGTTGGCGGGGAATGCCGAGCGTCCGCTCCACGGCCTTGAGCCCACCGTAAAGGTTGCACTTCCAGCAATCGAGCATCAAGTCCTGGTGCGGCACGAGACATTCGATATCCACACCAACTCTGTGCTGTATGAAAGGCAGATCGAAGCGGGCGCCATTGTAGGTGAAGATGCGCGCCGCGCCGTTGAGGAGATTGCGTAGCGCGTGGGGAGTCAAGTCGTCTTCATAGAGTTGGACGACCTCGCATTCAGCGCCGCAGGCAAGGCCGACTCCGATCACGGTGATTTCGTGAGTGAAGGGAGAGAGGCCCGTGGTCTCAATATCCAGGTAGGCGTCCATTCGGCCTCCGCTAGCTGTATGGACTTGCGTGTGTATGTTAGCACCGGCAGACTGGAGACCGTTGTCAGGCGCTTTGCTCCTCCGTTGACCCCTGCTATCGCTGGCCAACGAAAGGGGCGATGGGCACTGGTTGAGAGCTGGAACGCCCTTTCCTCTCAAGCGTCCTTATTGACGTTGGGCCGGACTCCGACTATCGTCGGCTTCACGAGAGCATCTTGATGCGTCTTGTGTCTCTGAAAGGAGCTTGTCATGGCGAAGATCGTCCTCGGAGCCGGAACGTCCCACAGCCCCATGCTCTGCCTGACCGCTGAGCAATGGTCCATCTACGCGCAGGGGGACTATCGCCACGGCGGCCTGGTCTTCCCGCCCGAGGGCTGGTGGATGCGCTACGAAGACGGCCTCCAGCGGGCGCCCACGGCAGTTAAGGAGAAGCCCCTAACTCAGGAGGTCTTCCAAAAGCAGGTGGAGCAGTACCAGCGGGGCATCGCGGAGCTGGCCAAGACCTTCGACGAGGTCAGGCCGGACGTCACGGTCATCATCAGCGACGACCAGGACGAATGGTTCTTCGAGGACAACATGCCGTCTCTAGCCGTGTATTGGGGAGAGGCCGCACCGATGGTCCCGCAGGAGCGCGTGCAACCGGACCTTCCGCCCGAGATACAGCAGATGCGACGGGATATCGACCGTGGCCAGTTTGGCGACCGGCGCTACGACGTTCCTGTGGCCAAGGAGCTCGGGCGCCACGTCATCGAGCACATGGTGGAGCACGACTTCGACATTGCCCACTTCACGTATCTGAAGGAGCATTACGGCGGACGTGTGGCCCGGCGCTACCCGACGCCCGAGGGCGAGAACGACGGCTTCCGCGAGACGCAGCCTCGCATCATGGGCCTGCCCCACGGGTTCTCCTTCGTGGTGCACCGCATCTTCCAGGACCAGCCGTGGACCATTCTGCCGGTGTTCCAGAACACCTGCTACCCTCCCAATAGCCCGACGCCCAAGCGCTCCTACAACTTCGGCCGGGCCATCGCCGAGGCTATCGAAAGCTGGGATAGCGACGCGCGGGTGGCGGTCATCGCTTCCGGTGGCCTGAGCCACTTCGTCGTGGACGAGGAAGTGGACTGGGCGACGCTGAAGGCCTTGGAGGAGAAGGACTCCGAAACGCTGATGACGTTGCCCCGGCACCGGCTCTACTCGGCCGCGTCCGAGACCCAGAACTGGGTGGCCGTGGGTGGGGCCATGGAGCGGCAGCGGCTGCAAATGGAGCTTATCGAGTACATCCCGGTCTACCGCACGCCGGCCGGCACGGGCGGCGGCTGGGCCTTCGCACGTTGGCAATAGCGAGCGCGAGTCAGCGCCGCGCCGCGTGGAGCCATAAGAGGAGGCTGACGATGCCAACGGCAGCGAGGGCTACGGTTACAACGCCGGCAGTGAAGACCCGCAGGTGAACGGGGTCATTCCCCATGCGTACGAAGGGCCACATCAACCATGGTCTACGGGCCTTGGGGACGGCCTCCTTCGGCCGATAGAAACAAGAAGAGCCGCGGCCACGATGCATCACGCGTGAAGGCGTGTAGGCGCGAGGGAGGAAGGCGTATTTTCCCTTGACCGCCTGCCGGAGCGCGGCAAGCCGCCGGGCGGCGGTGTCCGGAAGCCTCCCTGGACATGGGCGCATGGTAAGCGGCCTCCCGGCCGTAGGGCCATAGCGTGGCGATTGCATGTGCCTGACTATCAGCCGGACGCATGGTATCGTTGCCGGAGCATGCTTCATGGCCTGTCCGAGGACCGTCGAGAGCTCCGACAGGAGTCGCGAGTCCTACTAGGACGTCAGGGCAAACGATTGCCGGATGGGCTGTTAGGGGTTTCGCTCCATGGACAATGCCCAACTCGCGCTGGCCCTGGCGCCGCTCATCGCCGTCAGCTTGGCCCTCATCATATTTTCCCTGTTGGACTTGTACCGGCGGCCGGCCAGTGCCGTTGCCGGCGGGAACAAATGGGTCTGGCTAGCGGTCATCGTGCTCATCGGCACCGTGGGCCCTATCATCTACCTGTTCATTGGACGGACGGAGCCGCCGATGAAGGAGGAGTGATGGCGGAGGCCGCCATTGTCGTCAAGGACTTGGTGAAGCGCTTCGGGAAGGTCACTGCCGTGGACGGCGTGAGCTTCGAGGTCACCGTCGGAACGGTGACGGGCTTCCTGGGCTTGAACGGCGCCGGTAAGACGACGACGCTCAATATCCTGGCAGGCGTTGGCAGCCAGACGGCTGGCGAGGCATGGATCGTCGGAGAGAAGGTCACTCGCACGAATATCGCGGCGCGGCGGGCTGTCGGCTTCCTGCCGGAGGAGCCGTCACTCCCGGGCTGGATGACCGCCCGAGAGGCTGTCCAGCTTGCGGCGGAGCTTTCGGGACTGCGTGGCATGGTGGCAAGGGAGCGGCGTGACTACGTGCTGGAGGAGACCGGGCTGGCCGACGTCGCGCACCGCAAGGTCGCGGGCTTCTCCAGAGGCATGCGGCAGCGACTGGGACTGGCGCAGGCCATTCTGCACGACCCTCCCGTGCTGCTGCTGGACGAGCCCTCGTCGGCGCTGGACCCGAGCGGGCGGCGGGACGTCCTGGAGCTTATCCAGCGTCTGCGGGGCCAGCGAACAGTGCTGCTGTCCACGCACATTCTCGCGGACGTGCAGCGCGTCTGCGACCATGTGATTGTCGTGCACCAGGGGCGGCTGGTGGCGGAGGCCCCTATCCGAGAGATGCTGGACCGCGTGGCGCCCCCTGTGGCGGAGATAGACCTGCTATCCGGCGGCGCGGAGGCTAGAGCCGCTCTGGAGAGCCATCCTTGGGTAGAGCGTGTGGAGGTTGAACCCATGGCGGACCGGACCCGCCTGCGGCTGTACCCTAGCGCTGGCCAGGCCGCAAAGGTCTCCTTGCCGGCGGCGGTCGCGGAATATGGCGCCGCGCTGATGCGCTATGAGTGGGTCACGCCGGACCTGGAGGCTGTGTTTCTGGACATCGTCGGAGACAAAGAGGCGCCGAAGGCATGATTGGCATCTGGCCGCTGCTCGCGAAGGAGCTGAAGGAGCAGGTGCGGACGTTCAAGCTGCCCGCGTTGTTCCTGGTGCTGCTGCTCCTGGGCATCGGGGGCATGGTGCTATTGGTGTTTCTGCCGGACATTCTTCCCACGTCCGGTAATACGAGCGGGATCGTGATCCCGGAGTTCAGCAC
>JBJKQC010000065.1:0-7599 GCA_046705745.1 Dehalococcoidia bacterium | reverse complement strand
CTATGGTCGCTGCCATTAACGCGACAGTTGGGCATAATCAGCGCCCCCTGCACAGTTCAATCAAGCAGGGGGAAGTACCAGCACCGTCGACTGTCGTTTTACCGACGCCAAGCCAAACTACGGGCTTTCCAGTGTCCGAAGTGGCCGGCCATCAGGTGCTCTATTATGACCCGTCCCCCGCGTGCAGTCCGCGCCCCGTCATCTACCTGCACGTGAATACCATCCCTCCTGCGGCTCAGGACGTGCAGGCCATTGATCAGGCACTCGCAGCGCTAGGGTACGGCATTGGCTCCATCGACATCGTGTATACAAGCGCGGCGCCCGGGGACTTCCAGGCTCCCGCCACCGCAACAGGCCCCTGTGTGTCAAACGGCGGACCCAGCTAATGATGGTCTATCCGAAAACCGTTCGCGCTTAGACCTTCCAGGTGAGGATCGAATGCGCGAGACCGAAGCGGTGGTTCGGCAGGGCGGATGCCGGCGCAAAGCCTACGACTCATGCTCCCGTCCTAGCCCTTCACCGGGGAAGGAACGATAGAGCGTGCGTCCGCCATCTCCAGTGGCGTGCTGCCCTGGCGGTTCCTGCCCACGGGAAGTCGCCGGACAGCACGCCACCGTCACACCTCGCGGAGGGGTGCAAAAAGGTCTCTGCTAGGAGGCGGACCTAGGGTCTGGTCTGACGTTTCCTAGCGGGTGAATACTGGGCGGCCGTTGCCGTTGAGAGGGTGACCCAGATTCTCCTCGGCGGCTGCCGCGCCGGGCCCCAGCACGCGCTGTCCCGCGCGGATGGTCTCCAGCACCTTCGCCACGTCCTCTTCCAGCTTGGTCAGAACGTCCTGACAGTACTGGTCCGCGCCGGCACGCCGGTTGCGCGCCTCAATTTCCACGGCCTGGAGTAGGCGCTGGGCCTTCTGCTCGGCCTCGGCGTAGATCTCCTCGCCGCGCTTTTTGGCCGACTTGACCATCTCGCTTTCTTCCACCAGGTGCCGGGAGTCGCTCTCGGCGGTGGCGCGGATGCGTCGGGCGTCCAGCATGGTCTGGTTGATGATCTGCTCGCGCCGCTCCAGGACTTCCTGCGCCTCGGAGATGTTGCGCGGGATGGCCAGACGCATCTGGTCTATGAGCTCGATGAGACGCTCGGCGTCAATCATCGACCGCCCGGTGATGGGCATCTTCTTCGCCTGCAGGGCCATGCCTTCCAACTTGTCGACCAGGTCCAAGATCTCCATGGATGATTCCTCCTTGCCTGAATGGATGAAGACCTCTTTCGCTTTCCACGATCTCTCCCATTTGGGGAGATGCAGTCACTTCCCGAGCCTCTCTTGCAGGGCGGCGATGACGTTGGGGGGCGCTAGCCCCGTGATGTCCCCGCCCAAGCGGGCTACCTCCTTGAGGAGGCTGGCCCGCACGAATTGGTATTGGATGTCGGTCATGAGGCAGACCACGTCGATGTCCGGCGCGAGCCTGCGGTTCATGAGCGCCATCTCGAACTCGTACTCGAAGTCGACGTTCATGCGGATGCCCCGCACGATGGCCGTCGCACCCTCCCGCCTCGCATGGTGCACCACCAGCCCCCGAAAGGGCTTCGTCTCGATTCCCGGTATGTCCCGCACGGCCTCCCTGAACAGCGCGATGCGTTCCTCCGTGGTGAACAGCGTCGCCTTGTCGGGCGCGTCGAATACCGAGACCACCACTTTGTCGAACAGCTTCGCCGCCCGCCGGACGATATCCAGATGTCCTGCGGTGACCGGATCGAAGCGGCCGGGGTAGATAGCGATGGTCATGCGCTCGTCTCCATCTCGTAGAAGGCTAGCGATGCGTCGCCGTAGCGGCGGTCCTGCGCGCGGACCATGCGCCCGCACACCTCCGGCGCCTGCACACGGCTGGCGTGACCTACCACGGCGATGCCATCCTCTGCCAGCAGTCCCATCTCGCCCACCATCGTCACCACGTCCTTCGGAAAGGGCCTGGTGTACGGCGGGTCCATCAGTATGAAATGGTAACGCTTGCCCAGTCTGGGCAACGCGTCCTCTACCTTGGCTTGGACCACCTTTGCCTTCCCGGCCAGTTTCGTCAAGGCCAGATTGGCCCGTATCACCTCCACCTGCCGCCGGTCGGCCTCCACGAAGTCGGCGTGCTGGGCGCCCCGGCTGAGGGCTTCGATGCCCAGCGACCCAGTCCCCGCGTAGAAGTCGGCCACCAGCGCATCCTCGATGCCATAAGCGGCGAGGATGCTGAACAGCGCCGCCCTCACGCGGTCGGTGGTGGGCCGCACCCCCGGGGCCACCGGCGAGCGCAGGACCACGCCCCTGGCCACACCGCCGGTCACGCGCATGGCGCGTTCTCCGGAGGCAAGGCATGCGTGGAGGCAGCACCCTTCCCACGAGTGGTGAACAGTCTAATCATCGTTTTAGCCTAAGTTCAATCAATTAACCAAGCATGGTGCGGGCATATTAGAGCACTCTTCCCGTGAACGTACATGGCGCGATGGGTATGAGAGAGACCTCCTTATGGGCCACCCCCGCCTCTCGCCTGTTTACCTGGCGGGGCCGTTCGCATTAGAATTTAGGCAGCCGGGTGGAGCGTGCCGAGGCCCTGTGGGGCTCTCGGTCTTTGTTTTATCCGGCAAAGGGTGGTCACGGGAGGTGTGGTATGGCCCAAGAGCAGACGTATCTGACCGTGGAAGGTCTCCGCGCCCTCGAGAAGGAATTGGAGCACCTGCGCAGCGTGAAACGCCTGGAAGTCGCCGGACGCATTCACGAAGCCAAGGAGATCGGCGAAATAGAGAACGCCGAGTACGAAGAAGCGAAGAATGAGCAGGCCTTCGTGGAAGGGCGCATCCAAGAGCTCGAGCAGATGATTCAGAAGGCCGTCATTATCCCGGACCATCGAAAGGGCCGGGCCAAGGTGGAGGCCGTCGAGATCGGCTCCATCGTCAAGGTGCAGTCCTTGACCAACAGTAGGAAGGTTGAAACGTACACCATCGTGGGGAGCACGGAGGCCTCGCCGTCCGACGGACGAATCTCTAACGAATCGCCGCTCGGCAAGGCGTTGATCGGCAAGAAAGCGGGAGACACCGTGGAGTTCAAGGTCCCCTCCGGCACCCAGCAGGTGAAGATCGTCGGCGTGCGTTAGGGGCGCCGAGGATGTTTCAGAATTCCCTGCCCCGAGGGAGAGGGCGTAGGGTGAGGACCGTTTCCTCGCCTCCTCCTATCCTGAGCTTGTCGAAGGGGCGAAACGCCGGCCTGGCAAGGTGAGCGCTTCCTACGACAGCCATGCCCCCTCGGAAAAAGGGATATTGAGGCAGGTCGGCGGGCCACGCCCTTGGTTGTCATTTGGTACGCAAGTAGGGGCGACCCGGATGGTGGGGCGCCCCTACCACGACCGCGACCCACGCCATTTACCCGGAGGACCTGATGCCACAGCGCGGAGATGAGCTGCTGCGAGTGCGGCGTTCCAAACTGGAACGCCTAACACAGCGGGGCATCGACCCGTACCCGCCACGCTACCACCGCACGCACACGACCGCGGAAGCAGGCGCCGCTTTCAATGACGCCGAGAACGCCGGAGCTGAAGCGCCGATGGTCTCCGTCGCGGGGCGCGTCACGCGCATGCGCGGCATGGGCAAGGCGTCCTTCCTGGATATCGAGGACAGCCACGGACGACTCCAGCTCTTCCTGCGCCAGAACGCACTGGGCGAGTCCTACGCTTTTTTGGATGACCTCGACCTGGGCGACTTCATCGGCGTCGAGGGGCGCCTGATGCGCACCAAGGCCGGCGAGATTTCAGTGGAGGTCTCTAAGCTCACCTTGCTGGCCAAGGCCCTCCGGCCGCCGCCTGAGAAGTTCCACGGCCTGCGGGACGTGGAGCAGCGCTACCGCCAGCGCTACCTGGACCTCATCTCCAACCGCGAAGTGCACGATGTCATGCGCGCCCGCAGCCGCGTCATCGCCGCTATCCGTCGCTTCTTTGACGCCCGCGGGTATCTGGAGGTGGACACGCCCGTGCTCGTGCCGGTCCCCGCGGGTGCCATGGCCCAGCCCTTTGTAACTCACCATAACGCCCTCGATCGCGACCTCTACCTGCGTATCGCCACCGAGCTCTACCTCAAGCGGCTCATCGTCGGCGGTATGGACAAGGTCTATGAGATCGGCCGGGTGTTTCGCAACGAGGGCATCGACGCCGACCACAACCCGGAGTTCACCCTCCTGGAGTCCTACGAGGCATACGCGGACTACCAGGACATCATGCGGCTCGTGGAAACGCTGGTGCCGCAGGTGGCCCAGGAGGCCTTGGGCACGACAACCGTGACCTTCGAAGACAACGAGATTGACCTGAAGGCGCCGTGGCCGCGCCTGTCGCTGCACGAGGCCGTCAGGGAGTACGCCGGCGTGGACCTCGACCACTACCCCAGCGCTGAGTCGCTAGCCGACCGCATGCGCGAGCTGGGAGTGCCCGCCACATACGCCGAGAGCCGTGGGCGGCTCATTGACAAGCTGGTTGGTGCCTTCGTGGAGCCCCGGCTGGTGCAGCCGGCCTTCTTGGTGGACTACCCCGTGGAGATGTCCCCGCTCGCCAAGGCCAGCCGCGAGGACCCGCGCTACGCGGAGCGCTTCGAGGCCTTTGCCGCGGGCATGGAGATCGCCAACTCCTTCACTGAGCTGAACGACCCGGATGTCCAGCGCGAGCGGTTCGAGGAGCAGGAGGCCCTCCGCAAGCGGTACCAGGGCGAGGACTTGGACCGTATGGACGAGGACTTCCTGCTGGCGCTGGAGCATGGCATGCCCCCAACCGGGGGCCTCGGCATCGGCATTGACCGGCTCGTCATGTTGCTCACGGGCCAACGCGCCATCCGTGACGTCCTCCTCTTCCCTCAGGTGCGCACGCTGTAACGCAGGGCGTTTCAGTCCTTTATCACGCGCCGAAAGTTGCCTTGCTTCATTCCGACCTCGGCTTGCCGCCGGAGGGAACCCTCGGGACGCATCGGCAACTACGGCCGCGTTCTTGCGGCACGCGTAGGGCCGTAGGCCCGCCCGCAATCACGCCCCCGTTACCGCGATACGCCGTCTACGTCACTCCGCATTGAGTCAAGTAGTATGGTGGCCTAAGTATTTGTACTTAGTCTTTTAATCCAAACTCTGGTCCGGCCATAGCGCCCCGTGCGGGCGCTCGATTGAACCCTCTGCCTTCGAAGGGATCGTCAGGTGGGGTTCGGGGACACCGCCATTGGGGCATTTCCAACAAGGGGTAAAGATCGAAGGGGGGCGACAATGATCATATGGAATGGTCGAGGCGTCCACGCAGCCTACCACCCAAAGTCACGAGCACAGCCGACGCTCCCCCGGTACGCTGGAACCCCTGCTTTTAAGGTCGGCCAAGGATTGGCGGAAGTCGGCTGACCAATCTGATTGAAAGGTTTACTACATCTTTACTATAAATTAACACCTTCCCTGCTAGTCATTACTACGTATTTTCACTGAGTGCTCTAACGTAAGACCTACACCGACGCCGGTCGGAACGGTCCGCGAGGCCGGGCTCCACCCAAGGTCCTCTGAAGTTCCAGGCATGTAACGGGCCGGTGGGGCCATGAAGAAATGGCCCGCTCGGCGGCGTTTCGGCCATTGACTCCGGGCCAGAAGGCGGGGGAGGTGGAGTGAGACGGAAAGAAGCAAAGGCGAACGGTAGGCCCGTTCGACTGAACGCCCGGCCAACGACAGACCAGTAGCGTAGGGGCGTTCAACTAAACGCACGAAGCAAGGAGAGAGATACATGACTGCCAAGATCCGTCCCATAAGCATATCGGCCATGGCCCTGGTGCTGTTCGCCGCCGTGGCCTTCCTGGCCTTCTGGCAAATGCGGCCGGCCGCCGGCGGCCCGGACGCCAAGATTTCCTACAACGTAGAGTACAAGGTGTTCAGCCCCAGCGGGTCACTGCTGTCCCAGGGCGTCTACCACAACGCCGCCACCGACAACCTGCTGAACGACGCCGTGACCTCGCTTTCCGGCGGAACGGCGCCCAGCGGCGCTTACGAGTACATCGCCATCTGCAGTGCCGCCGCCAACGGCAGCCTGACCCAGGGCCAAGCTCCGACCGCCTGCACGTTGCAGACCAACGCCACCGATTCCGGGAGTAACGGCACGGCCGGTATCGGAGCGGCGACCCTCACCGTGTCCACGGGCACCAGCGACAACTCCAACTGGAAGCTGGTCGACACCTTCACGGCCTCGACCAACAGCGTGGACATCGCCGAGCTCCAGATGTTGAAGTCATCTTCCTCGAATGTGGCCAGCAACATTGGCGCGGTCCGCGCGACCAGCATCACGCTGAACAACGGCGACACCCTCCAGGTCACCTGGACGGTCACTGTCTCGTAACTACTCCCGGGCCAGCGGCATGATCTACATCCCTCGGTCATGCCGCTGGCCTTTCGATACGCGGAAAAGGCGTGACCATGACGAGCTCACAAAACCCCACGACATTCCAAGAGGAGCGCGAAGACAAGGGCTCCAACAAGCCCCGGCTGTGGCTGCTGGGTGGGCTGGTGGTCCTGGCCGTGCTGGTGATGGCCGCCCAAGCGGTTGCGGGACACGGACTCCCGGGTGCGCCGCCGTCCACAGGCGGGGTCGCAGGCCAGCCGGCCGCATCCTCCTCCCAACAGCCTAGCAGCGGTCCCGCCGCGGGCCCGGACGCGAGCATGCAGGACCAGCTGGACATCGTCGTTCGCGGCAGCGGCGGCGCCGTCAAGCAGCACACAGTCCTGGGCGGGTAAGGCCCGCCTCATAGTCCCCTCTGCCACCCGGAGGGGGCTAGAGCCTGCCCTGAGCTTGTCGAAGGGGTAAGGGTGAAACGCCTGCCGCGCAGGGCGAAGGCTTCCCGTGTAACTGGCGTCGGCCCCAACCTAGCCTTCCCGTATCAAGGTGGGAAGCGATTGGAAGACGCCGCCATGCTTGAAACGACAGGTCGCTCGCAATGAACGCATTCCACATCACATCCCTCCGCCGGTGGCTTTCGCAAGTCCGCCGCCCGTCTTGGGCCAGCGTCCTAGCCACGGCCATCGTCCTGCTGGCGTTCGCCGTGAGCGTCCTGCCGCGCCTGGGCGCCGGCGGCGGGCCGACGGCCCAGTACGCCGGTGCCGACGGCGGGCACGCGCTGAAGATCGTCGTCAGCCACGCGCAGATCGGGGGTGAGCTGAGCGATTACCCCGTCTACCTGGACCTGGGCGCGCTGCCCAAGGCCTTCTGGGACAACGTGGCGCCCGGCTGCGGCGGTATCGTCATCACTGACGCTAACGGGAAGCAATCGCTTCCCTACAAGCTCACCTCTTGCGACGTGGCGGCCAGGACCGGCGCGCTCCAGTTCACCGCCCCGGCCCTCTCACCGTCGTCGGACACCTACTTCTACGTCTCCTACGGCAAAGCCGTTAACGTCGGCGCCGCGCCCCTGACGGGCCAGGTGCGCCCATGATGCGCCCGCGCGCAAGGCGGCGGCACGTCGGCTTCGGTCCGCTGGCTTTCCTTGTGATGGCTCTTGCCCTGCTGACGCTTTTCCAACCGCCGGCGCAACTAGTGCGGGCCTCGCCGTCCACCGACTGCACGACTG
>JBJKQC010000064.1:0-15354 GCA_046705745.1 Dehalococcoidia bacterium | reverse complement strand
GAACCGGCTGCCGGCTGCGCGAATGCCCTTGGACGATAGCGCCGTGCCGCCGCCGGGAGCGCCCGTCTTCTCCAGCAAGGCGACACTTGCTCCGTCCTGCGCAGCCACCAGCGCGGCCACCATCCCGCAACCGCCGGCCCCAATGACCACGACGTCAAAGTCATGCCGCTGTGTCATAAGCCATCGCCTCTCATCAGTTAGCAGCCAATCAACCTCAGCCCAAAAGTCAATGCGGGCTGATGGGAATATAGACACAGGGCATATATTACGACACCACGCGCGACTTTGACGCCATAGCCCTTCTCTTTTTCGTAACATAAAATGCCCGGCGATGAGGCATATCGATGAAATCGAAGGGCCAGAAGATGCCCGCCTCCAATTGGAGGCGGGCATCCTTGCCGCGAGGCTGATACTACGGACTTGACCTGTCTGAAGGCTAAGGCGTCCCGGTCGCCATGGGCGTGCCGGTGGCCGTGCCGCTGGAAATCGACGAGGTCGAGCTGAGCTGGCCACAGACGAGCAAACCGCCACTAGACGTGGCCGTGCCGCTCGGCATTGCGGTTCCTGCGGATGGAGTGGTGGGAACCGACGTCGAGCCTGCCGTCCCAGAGCTTGAACCGCCCTTCGTGACGACAATGATGTAGTGGCCACTCAAAAGGGAATTCAAGGACATGGGCACGGTGCCATACCGCACATAGACTTGGACATTGCTAGCCAAGCTGCTGCCGGATGGGGTGGCCGTGGATGAGCTGCCGCCGGAGGGAGTGGCGCTAGCAGATGGAGTAGCGCTGGACGCGCTGCTCTGGACCGAGGATGGCAGCAACTGAAGCTGTCCAATGCTGGCGACCTCGGAGCCGGGGTTGCTGCAGGTGCCGCTGTGGATGGCCGCAGAGCCAACGTCCGACGAACTCGACCCGTTCGATGACCCGAAGAAGTTGAATCCGCCGCCGCTGTTACTACCGGTGGACATGATTCCTACGACGACCTCCGTCTGGTCCCCAGACGAAGACCCGCGTAGGACCGCCAGTCCGTGATAACCAGAGCTGCTCGACTCCTGCAAGCCGACGACCGCATAATTGCCTTGCTGCACCTGATTCTGATTTTGCTGTTGTTGCTGCTGGCCCTGCGTCGCGGCGCTAGCTCCGATCACGACCAGAGCAATAGCTAATGAAACCCCGAGCGCTACAAAGATGCGTTTCAACTGCCACACACGCCTCATATAAATCACCTCCCGCTACAGAAATTTGTTTTCCACCACGGCCAACCAGAGACCGCATTCCCTACGGTAGGCGGCGGGGGCCCATATGTCCCTATACTGACGGAGGAAATGGTTGGCGTGAGAGCGGACTATTCCAGTGCCACGGAATACCGGCTCAGGAGTGCCTACGGAAGAAGGAGGAGAAGGGAGTGGGCAGAATGTAGAGGTCGGAGAAACAGAAAGGGGAGGCCTAATGGAGTAATGCTTCCTGAACAGACGTCCTCAAGTCCCGGACACCAACTACCTCCATCTCGGGCCCCTTGGACAATGTTTGAATGCTGCGCTCGGGCAGGAAGGCGGTTGTGAAGCCATGCCTGGCCGCTTCCCAGAGCCTCCGCTCGGTCTGCGGGACGCGCCGGACCTCCCCATTTAGGCCGACCTCTCCAATGAACACCGTGGCAGGATCCAGCGGCTGGTCGCGAAAGCTGGAGGCGATGGCCAGCGCGAGGCCGAGGTCGGCAGCAGGCTCGCTAATGCGGAGCCCGCCGGGGACGTTGGTCATGACATCCTGATTGCTGAGAGGGAAAGCGGCACGGCGTCCCAGCACCGCGGTAAGCATTACCACGCGGTTCAAATCAATGCCGTTGGCTGTGCGGCGCGGCGGCGTGAAGGCGCTCGCGCTGGTGAGGGCCTGGACCTCCAACAGCACTGGGCGCGTCCCTTCCAGCGTCACGACTACCGCTGAACCCGGCACGCCAGCCCGGCGCTCTCCGATGAGCGCCGCCGATGGGTCCGCCACCTCGGCTAGGCCGTCGCCACGCATCTCCAGCAAGGCGACCTCGTTGGTGGACCCAAAGCGGTTTTTGGTGCAGCGGAGCACGCGGAAGGCGCTCACCTGCTCGCCTTCCATATACAAGACCACATCCACCATATGTTCCAGCAGCCGCGGGCCAGCCACGTTCCCGTCCTTGGTCACGTGCCCTGCCAGCAGCACGGGCACGTTGCGGGCCTTCGCCCACGCCAACAGCGCCTGCGTACACTCGCGCACCTGCGCAATGCTTCCCGCAGTGGACTGGACCGAGTCGGAAGACAAAGTCTGGATCGAGTCCACGATCGCCAGACCTGGGCGCACGGAATCGAGCTGGGCCAACACGGCCTCGGAGCTCGTCTCCGCGAGGAACAGTACGCCGGCGTCCAGCACGCCCAGACGCTGTGCGCGCATCCGGACCTGCGCACCCGATTCTTCCCCCGAAACGTACAGCACGCGCTGACCGGTTCGAGCGGCATTGGCGGCCGCTTCGAGCAGAAGTGTGGACTTGCCAACACCCGGATCGCCCGCCATCAGCAGCATGGAGCCGGGCACGACGCCACCGCCCAGCAGCCGGTCTACTTCAGGCATGCCAAGAACGAGGCGCTCGCCCTCACTGTCTGGCTGGTCGTTAAGGAGGGCTGGAGCGGAGGCACCATTAGCGGGCAGCCAAGGACCGGAAGTGCGTCCGGCTGGCGATGCGGGCTCGCGGAACTCGGCCAGCGTTCCCCACGCCCCGCAGGAAGGGCAGCGGCCAGCCCACTTGGGGCTGGAATAACCGCAGTCGGAGCAGAGGAACGTAGTCTTGGCTTTGGAGGTGGCAGGCATCACCGCGCATGGTGCGGGAAAGGACTTGCGAAGCGCAAGGGGTGGATGACGCGTTTCTCTGGCATGGCTACAGCCTGATTGGGCTCACCTCGACAGCAGGAATTTCGCGCCAGGGCCAACGCAATCCCTGCCAAATGCGTCAAAGGCATCGTTTCTCTCAGGAACATCACGCTCAAAGCAATAGTGGCAACAGGATAGAGGGCGATGCAGGAAAGGCAGGCGACGGCGCAAGGGGCGAAGGATGTGAGAAGTATGCCGAACAGCAGCGAGAACCTGTCCAGGAATGTCCGTTGGACCATGCGCGGTACTGCCATGGCGAGGCGTTTTGCGACAGGCGGCAAGACGTGGGTTCGAGTATGCTTGGGCGCACGCATGGACAAGGAGGGGCCGCATGAAGCTGCTTCGGTTCAATGATGACAGGATCGGCGTCCTGAAAGACGGCGACCGGGTGGTGGACGTGAGCGACGCTGTCAGCTATCGCGTGGAGAAGGGTCCGCAGCGGGTCATCGAGGAGGTCATCGCTGGCTGGGACAACCTCCGCCCGCGCTTCGAGCAGGCCATGGCGGGCGAGCAGGGCGTGCCGCTGGACAGCGTCAGGCTGCTGGCTCCGGTGCCCCGGCCCAGTAAGGTACTGGCGGCCTTCGCCAACTATCTGGACACCCCGGAACGCAAGCCAGACGACGTGCCCATGGAGTTCTTCTACAAGGCTCCAGAGCTCGTGGGGCCTGAAGGCACGTGTGAGCTCCTCGACATTCCGCCCGTGATGGTCTGGCAACCCGAGGCCGAAATCGCTTTCGTCATCGGCAGGCACGCCAAGCACGTCGCGATCGAGGATGCCTACGAGCACATATTCGGCTATGTGCCGTTCTTCGATGTTTCGGCCAGAGGCATGAACCGCCGTACGCAGTTTCTGCCCAAGGGCCAGGACACCTATGGGCTGTGCGGTCCATGGATAACGACCCGTGACGAGGTGCCAGACCCGCACCAGCTCCAGGTACGTTCCTGGGTGAACGGCGAAGAGCGCCAGGACTACAGCACGGAGCACATGGCGCGGAAAATCCCCGAGCAGCTCGCCTGGCTCAGCCGGTTCGTCCAACTCAACTCAGGGGATATCATCACGACTGGCACCTACCACGTGGGTCTAGGGCCAATAAACGATGGCGACGCGGTGGAGATTGAAATCGAGCGCCTAGGCCGGGCAGGCTTCCGCGTGCGCAGCCACGGCCCCCGCAAGGAGCCGGAGTTCCGGCCGGGCGTCACGCAGAACCCCAATGCCGGGCCAGGGTTCACGCGAGTGTAGGCTGAGTCCAGTTATGCCTTCTTCCCTGCTGAAAAAAGTTGGGATGAGGGAAAGACATTCGTTGGGTAAGGCATGCCTCGCTGGAAAGCGGTTCCTCCCTCACTCCAACCGTCTCCCAATGGGAGAGGGAATTTTGAACGGGGGCGGCCACTTGGCCGCCCCCGTTGTTTCGCTGTCACCATTCGCCCGGTGCTAACTGCCCGCCGGCACGGGCTGCGGTCCAATGACGAACTGACGCTCGTCACCCTCGCCTTCCACATCCACGACGGCGGTGTCGCCAGGATTGTACTTACCGGCCAGGACCTCATCCGCCAACCGGTCCTCGATTTCGCGCTCGATGACCCGGCGGAGCGGACGTGCGCCGAAGGTCGGATCGTAGCCCTTCTCGGCAAGCCATTCCTTCGCTGCCGGAGTCACATCCAGGCTAAGCCCCTTCTCCAGCATCGGCTTGCGAACCTCGTTCAGCATGAGGTCCACGATCTGGATGATGTGCTCCTTGGTCAGGGCGTGGAACACGATCTGTCCGTCGATGCGGTTGAGGAACTCCGGGCGGAAGAAGCGCTTGACCTCTTCCTCCACCTTGCTCTTCATCTTCTCGTACGCGTCGGCGCTAGCCTTAGCCGTGTCGGTCTGGACCGCGAAACCCAATGACGTGTCCCGCTTGATCAGGTCAGACCCAATGTTGCTGGTCATGACGATGATCGTGTTGCGGAAGTCGACCTTACGCCCCTTGGCGTCGGTCAAGTGACCGTCATCGAAGATCTGCAACAGGATGTTGAAGACCTCCGGATGCGCCTTTTCGATTTCGTCGAGCAGGATGCACGTATAGCTTCGGCGCCGGACGGCGTCCGTGAGCTGCCCACCTTCCTCGTAACCTACGTATCCAGGAGGCGCACCCACCAAGCGCGCCACCGTGTGCCGCTCCATGAACTCTGACATGTCCAGCCGGACCATGGCCTCGTCAGAGCCAAACATGAACTCCGCCAGCGCCCGCACCAGCTCCGTCTTCCCCACCCCCGTGGGCCCCAGAAAGAGGAAGCTGCCGATGGGCCTGCGCGGGTCCTTCAGTCCGGCGCGAGCTCGCCGGACGGCCTTCGAGATGTTCACGATGGCCTCGTCCTGTCCAACGATACGCCGGTGCAGGTTCTCTTCCATGTGCAGCAACCGCTCGGTCTCCTCAATCGCCATGCGAGTGACCGGAATGCCCGTCCACATACTGACGACCTCAGCGATCTCCTCACTGGTTACCACCGGCTGCTCGTCGGTGTTGGTCTGCTGCCACTCCGACTGGAGCTGTGACAACTTCTCGGCCAGCTTGAGTTCCCGGTCACGCAACTCGGCAGCGTATTCGTACTGTTGCTGAGCGATGGCCTCTTCCTTCTCGCGGCGCACCGTTTCCAGGACCTTCTGAGACTCCTTCACGGACAAAGGCGTGCCGCTGCTGCGGATACGCACCCGTGACCCGGCCTCGTCCATCAAGTCGATGGCCTTGTCCGGCAAGAAGCGGTCCGCGATGAAGCGGGACGCGAGGCTCGCCGAGGCCTGAAGCGCCTCATCCTCGATGACGACGCCGTGGTGCTCCTCGAACTTGCTCTTAATGCCGCGCAATATCTCCACCGTCTCCTCGGTGGAAGGCTCCTCTACGTTCACCGGCTGGAAGCGGCGCTCCAAGGCTGGGTCGCGCTCGACGTACTTGCGGTAGTCGTCCAACGTGGTCGCCCCGATGCACTGGAGCTCGCCACGTGCCAGGGAAGGCTTCAGGATGTTAGCCGCGTCGACTGCACCTTCGGCCGCGCCGGCGCCCACCATGGTGTGCATCTCATCGATGAACAAGATGCAGTTGCCGGCGGCCTTAATCTCCTCTACTACCTTCTTGAGGCGCTCTTCGAATTCGCCCCGGTACTTGGTGCCCGCCACCAGCGCGCCCATGTCCAGGGTGACGACGCGGCGGTTTGCCAGATTCTCCGGCACGTCGCCGGCCACCACCTGTTGCGCTAGGGCCTCCACGATGGCAGTCTTGCCGACGCCCGGCGGCCCAATGAGCACCGGGTTGTTCTTAGTCCGGCGGCTGAGGATCTGCACGACGCGCGCAATCTCCTTGCTGCGCCCGATGACCGGGTCCAGCTTGCCGGACCGAGCGGCGGCCGTCAGGTCGATGCCCAGTTGGTCCAAGGTCGGCGTGCGGGTGCTGCCGCGGGTCTGGCCATGCCCTTGGGACACGCTCTGGTTCAGGATGCGTGTGGTCTCCGCACGCACCTTGTCCAGGGAAACGCCCAGGCTTTCCAGTACTCCGGCAGCGACACCCTCGCCCTCGCGCATGATGCCGATGAGCAGGTGCTCAGTGCCGATGTAGTGGTGGCTGAGACGGCGCGCCTCATCGACGGCCAGCTCTATCACCTTTTTGGCCCGGGGCGTCAGACCAATGTCGCCCGGTGAGGGGCGCTCCCCACGGCCAATGATGAACTCGACCGCCGAGCGCACCTTGGGCAGCTCGACTCCCAGGCTGCTGAGGACTCGCGCGGCAACGCCGTCCGTTTCTCGCACGAGGCCCAAAAGAATGTGCTCCGTGCCGATGTAGTTGTGGTTGAAGCGCTGCGCCTCTTCTTGGGCGAGGGACAGCACTCTGCGAGCGCGCTCTGAAAATTTCTCAAATCTGCTTGCCATGGCTCGGTCTCCCGATCAATCTTGAACACTATGTCTTACGGGTCTTACAGCCCGGCGCCACCCTCGCCCTCGCGACTGCTCGGTATGTAGTCCTCAACTTGCTTCAGACTCAAGCCCAAGCGATGCCGCTCAAGATCCAAGCTGACGATACGTAACTCCATTGTATCTCCTACCTGGACCACTTCCTTCGGGTGCCGAATGTGCCTTTCCGTCAATTCCGATACATGGATGAGTCCTTCTACCCCATCCTCAACCCTAGCGAAGGCGCCGAAATCGGCCAGATTTGTGATTGTTCCGGTAACCAACTGACCTACCTCGAACCTCTTCGCTGCCTCGTCCCACGGTGTCGGCTGCAGGCGCCGGAGACTTAGCGCTATCCGCCGGTTTTCCCGGTCCACCCGCACTATGTAAACGTCCAATTCCTGTCCAACGTGGACCATATCCTCCACTGAGGACACGGGCGTCCAAGACAGCTCGGAGATGTGGATAAGCCCAACCGCACCCCCAATATCCACAAACGCGCCAAAATTGGATACCCCTGTGACTGTCCCATGCCGGACTTCTCCCTCTTGGAGAGAATCCAGCAAGTGGTCTTTCAACCCCTCCCGCTGTTCTCGCGCCGCCAACCGCTCGGAGACCACCGCCCGGTTCCTGCGCCGGTTGACCTCCAGCACCTTGACCGTGATCTCCTCGCCAGTGCGTTGCATCAAGGCGGCCTCGTGATCTTCTGCGGGGGGGATCACCGCCTGCGAGAGCGGCACAAAGGCCTGAAGTCCGTCCACATCTACTACCAATCCGCCCTTGTTGTGGCCAACAATCCTCGCCTGCGTGGTCCCACCGCTTTCGATCAGGCGTTCCAGCATATGCCAGGCGTGCTCGCCGCGCGCACGGTCGACGGAAAGAACAGCCTGCCCTTCCCCTTCTCCCGGGTCTAGCACATACACGTCAATCGGCTCTCCCACCTTATAGTGAGATGCTGGATCTGCTCCCAGGGTGCGCATCTCGCGAAGCGGCACGATTCCTTCGGACTTGTGGCCCACGGAGACCAAGATCCCGTCTTGGTCTACCCGCATGACCTGTCCTTCGATTACCTCGCCGCGCCGCAACTCACGAAGTGGTACCGATTCTTCGAGCAGCTCGGCCATGCTAGGTTCGTTAGGAACACGCTTGGTGCCCGGCGATTCTGCCACGTGATTCCGCCTTTACGGCTCCATCAGCCGCACTTCGATTCTACGTCCGCCACCTTTGAGTGTAAAGGCTGACGATGAGGCCGCCGCCTGTCTATTATCGGCTAAACGGGCTAAGGTTTCCTCGCTCAGTGAGGCTTCCGTCAACGGGGAGTCGATCTGCGCCCCCCTTCACAAAACCATACGCCCGCGTTTGCTCATTAGATGCGGGCAGTGGCAGAAGAGGCGAGGTAAGGAAACGAAAAGCCCCCGTCATGCGGGGGCTACGTTGCAGTTATTAGGCTCCTGGCGATGGCCTATTTTCCCACCCCATTGCCAGGGCAGTATCGTCGGCGCTGGAACGTTTCACTTCCGTGTTCGGGATGGGAACGGGTGGGTCCACTCCGCTCTAATCACCAAAAGCCGTTGACTCGATAATAGCAAAGCCCACTTTCCCAGTCAACGGACCGAACGCATGATTTGAGGGATAACGGTCCCCCTTGATGGGCTTAACAAACTGCTCGCTCTGCTAAAATTTTCTTCGCGCCAATCCCCGCGCATACCCGGGGCCCTTCCATCATTCCACCAGCCAGAGCGGCTCCGCCAATGGGCCGGGAAACAGCGCAAGGGACTCTCGCTCAGGGTTCGGGCTGTCCTACTTTGTTCGGGCATAGTGGGGCATATTGCGGCGCTGAGCGCGTCTCCAGCGAGAAACTCCTTCATACGTTGAGCAGCTGAAAGCCAGTCATTGATTGTGAACGAGTGCCGTACCCGCCCTCACCCCAGCCTGCCGGGGCACTCCCTCACCTCGGCTAGTGCCGGCGGGGCAACTCCGGTCAAAACGGCACTACCCAAGTCCTAGTTCGGAGGCACGCAGTGCAAAAGATCGCAATTTTGGCGAGCGGTGGCGACGCCCCAGGCATGAACGCGTGCATCCGGGCCGCAACGCGCGCCGCCATAGACCAAGGCGCCGAGGTCTTTGGCGTTTGGCATGGCTACAACGGCCTGGTCAAACCAAATGTGGAGAGTCTCACCTCTCGTAGCGTCGCCGGCATTCTCCAACGCGGCGGAAGCATCATTGGCGCGGGTAGATGTCCCGCCTTTTTCGATCCAGCCGTCAGGGAGCGCGCTGTCAAAGACCTCCGGAGCCAGGGCATCGATGGGCTCATCGTTATCGGTGGCGACGGCTCCTTTGCCGGCGCACTGGAACTGCACCGGCTAGGTTTTCCCACGGCAACCATTCCGGGCACCATTGATAATGACATGCCAGGTACTGACATCACTATCGGCGCCGACACGGCAATCAACACCGCCATGGAGGCCATCGACCGCCTACGTGATACGGCCAGCGCCCACAACCGCGCCATGATCGTTGAGGTCATGGGCCGCCACTGCGGCTACATCGCCATTATGGCGGGGCTGGCCACTGGCGCCGAGATGGTGATCACCCCCGAGCGGCCAGTGGAACTCTCCGCAGTCTTCCAGGAGATGGACAAGGTCTGGGGCATCGGCAAGCGGCACTTCATCATAGTGCTAGCGGAGGGCGCCCAGTGGAGCGCAGCCCAACTCGCCAAGCTCATAAACCAGGCGCCCAACAAGTACGACGCCCGCTATACCGTCCTCGGTTACATTCAGCGAGGCGGGAGCCCAACCCGGTTCGACCGAATCTTGGCCACGCGTATGGGCGTTTCGGCGGTGGATGCGCTGATGCGAGGCCAGTCCGGCGTTCTCATCGGCTGGAGGAACGGCCGGTGCTTCGTTCAGAGCGGGGACGAGATCATGGCGCGCCCGGACCCGTGGGACGAGGTGCTGGAGCGCGTGCAGCGTATCTCCGCAACCTGAAAGACACGTCAGTGGTCAGTAATGAGTGGTAAGTGGCGGAAAGGTGACAAGGTGATGGTGTGCCCAGTTACAGGGTGTGAGATGGCATAATCACGTTATTCTTTGTCATCTGGTAATCAGCATCGCCGGCAGTGAAACGGACAGTTGGCAGCCTAGCTGACCGAAATCCCGGCCCTAGCGCAGGGTCTTTCGGTTACTGCCGAACGGAACACGCCCTCCCATCCGAGACCCGGTGCCGCGCAAACGCTTGTTCGCCCTTCGCCTTCTCGGGTTCGGAGAAGGCTCCCCACAGTCTGCGTTCAGGACAAACGCAACTAAGTTCAGGACAAACGCAACTAAAAAAGCCTCGGCCGCCGCACGCGGCAATTGCCCGCCCGGCGCAATACCCTTATAATTGCCGTTTGTGTCATCTATCCTAGAAATGAGCTAACAATGGAAGCCCGAGACGCAGTTGTCCTTGAGCCCAATCCCAAGATCGCCGACTTCCAACCAGGCGACACAGTGAAGGTGAACGTCTGGATCCGCGAGGGGGAGCGCCAGCGCCCGCAGGCGTTCCAGGGCGTGGTCATCCGCAAGCGCGGCGGCGGCCCCGCCAGCTCCTTCACTGTCCGCAGGGTCGCTTCCGGCGTAGGCGTGGAGCGCAGCTTCCTCTTCCACTCGCCCAACGTAGAGAGCGTGGAACTGGTCCGGCGCGGCAGGGTCCGCCGGGCCAAGCTGTACTACCTCCGCGGCCTCTCCGGCAAGGCCGCCCGCATCAAGGAGCGGCTGCCGGTCGGCAAGCGATAGTCTGACAACCGCCTACTGTGCCAGGACCTCCGCGTTGCTATACTCGACGCGGAGGAGTGCTTTGACCGCGACACCAGACCACGTCCAGGGCGCCCCCCTAGACGACGCTGGCGGAGCTTCCGCTCCATACGCCGACGTGGCCGTGGATGCCCGTACCAATCAGCCGGGCGGCACCTTCACTTACTCCATCCCTCCTCACCTCAACGTGCAGCCCGGCCAGTTGGTGCGTGTGCCCTTCGGTCCTCGCACCCTCCGCGGCATCGTCACCCGGCTTACTTTCGAACGACGCGTCGACTACACCAAACCCATCCTGGCCCTTGTCCACCCCGAGCCCTTGCTGAACGACACACAGATGGAGCTAGCCCAGTGGGTATCGCGATACTACATGGCGCTCCTCTTCGATTCCATGGCGCCCATGTTGCCACCCGGGTCCCGGTCCCGCTCCGGCGCGCTGGTGCGCTTGGTCACCGGAGCCTCGGAGCCGGAACGCTTGCCGCCCGCCGCGCGGCGCCTGCTAGCGTACCTGCGAAAGCACTCTCGACCGCTCCGAGCCGCCTCGCTTGCCCGCGTCCTTGGGCCTTGGGTCCCTAATGCCCTGCGAGCGCTTATGGAAGCAGGGCTGCTGGAGGAGCTTCCAGAAGCGGAAGCTCCGGTCCAAAAGCGCCGTCGAGCCCAGGCCGTCCGGTCCGCTGTCTCGCCGGAGGAGATGCTCGCCTTCGCTGAGACTCTCACTCGCGCGCCCAAGCAGGCCGCGCTGGCCCGACGGCTGGCGGAACGCGCCACGACGCCCTACCTCGTGTCTGCTGCCAGGAACGAGTTCGGCGCTTCCGTCCTGAACGCGCTCCTGGACAAGGGCTACGCTTCCATCGACGAGGTCGGCGAGGAGGCACCCAGGGGCCCCTGCAAGCAAGGGGAAATGCCCCTAATGCCGACGGCGGACCAGGCGCGGGCACTCGCGGCTATCAACGCTGGACAGGATGACCCCACTTTGACGCCGCGCACGTTCCTCCTCCAGGGGGTAACCGGAAGCGGCAAGACTGAGGTCTACCTCCAAGCCATCGCCCACTGCCTGGAGAGGGGAAAACGGGCGCTGGTCCTGGTGCCGGAGCTCTCGCTCACGCCACAGGCGGTGGCGCGGTTCGAGGCGCGCTTCCCCGGGCGCATCGGCGTGCTCCACAGCGGACTGAGCCCAGCCCAGCACTGGCGGGAGTGGTGGGCGGCGCGCGAAGGCAGGTACGACGTCATCGTCGGCTCAAGAAGCGCGGTGTTCGCGCCGCTGCCAAACATCGGCCTCATCGTGCTGGACGAGGAGCACGAGTGGACTTTCAAGCAGACGGACGCCGTTCCCCGGTACCACGCCCGCGATGTGGCCATACGGCTGGCGGAGCTCACCGGCGCGGTGGTTGTGCTGGGCAGTGCAACGCCAGATGTCGCCTCTGCCTACGCCGCCGACCGCGGCGTTTACACCCACCTGCGCCTGCCCAACCGCATCGAGCGCTCGGGGGCGCCGGCTAAGATGGCGGACGTCCATATCGTGGACATGCGGCAGGAGCTGAAGAGCGGGAACCGCGGCGTCTTCAGCGAGGCGCTGCGAGAGGCCTTGGTGGACACGGTACGCTCCGGACGCCAGGCGCTGCTGTTCCTCAACCGCCGGGGCGCCGCCAACGTGGTGGAGTGCCGTAGCTGCGGCTATGTCATGCGCTGCTGGCGATGTGGCACTCCCTATACCTTCCATAGCTCAGAGACAGGCCATGGCCCGGAGGCACGCAACTCCGATGGCAGGGATGGTCGAGGCATTCTCGTTAGCCACCACTGCAACCGGCGGCGGCGCATGCCGGCCACCTGCCCCAGCTGCCGCGGGCGCCAAATCCGCTACCTTGGCCTCGGAACGCAGCGGCTGGTGGAGGAGGTGCTAGCGCTGATTCCCCGCGCTCGTGTTCTGCGGTGGGACCGGGACGCCACGCCCAATGCCCAGGCCCACGGGGAACTGCTCCATAGTCTCACGTCCGGCGAGGCCGACATACTGGTGGGCACGCAGATGATCACCAAGGGGCTGGACGTCCCCAACGTCGCCCTGGTCGGCGTGGTGTTGGCGGATGTGGGCCTCAACTTCCCGGACTTCCGCGCGCCGGAGCGCACTTTCCAAGTGCTTACGCAGGTGGCGGGCCGCGCGGGGCGCGGCGGCAGCGCCGGGCGAGTGATCATCCAGACCTATCAGCCGGACAACTACGCCATTCGCACCGCCGCCGCTCAGGACTACGACGCCTTCTACAGACAGGAGATGGCGCAGCGCCGGTCGCAGGACAACCCACCGCTCACGCGCCTGGTTCGCCTCGTTCTGGGCCACTCGCAAGAGGAGGCCGCGCGGAAGGAGGCCATGCGCTTCGCGGGCATCCTGCGGCGAGTGATGCGAGAGTGGGACATGCGGGGCGTGGACATCATCGGCCCGGCGCCCGCCTACCCGCCCAGGCTGCGCGGGGCATGGCGCTGGCACCTGCTTCTCCGCGCCGACGACCCTCGCCTGCTGCTGGACAAGGTCGCCGTGCCGCCGGGATGGCTGGTAGACGTGGATCCCGTCAATGTGATGTAGGACTATCCCCAGGGCCTTTCGGCTCTCTAATTCCGTACGTCCCGTCGCAGACCCCGTATCGCAGCGACGAATCGGGGAGCGCGGAGCGTGAGGAGTCTTCTCCCAACGCGGAGCAGTCGAAGGATGAACAAGCCATTGCCGGGTGCCCGGTCTCGCATCGGAGGCCGTGGTCAGCCTGGCAAGAATTGAAAGCCCCTGGACTATCCCCCCTCTACGGGCATCCTCGGCTACCCATCGCCCATTGCTCTTCACTCATCACTCCTACCACCCGCTATACTAGAGCTATGGCGATTCTTCCCATGCACTACATGCCCAACCCCGTCCTCCGCGAGAAGGCGCGGAAGGTCCGCGACCCCAAGGACCCGTCACTGCGCAAGCTGGCCCAGGACATGATTGAGTCCATGCACCACTACCGGGGCGTGGGCCTGGCTGCAAATCAGATTGGCTCGCTCAAGCGCGTCTGCGTCATCCAGATGCCCGAGGACGACGAAGCGACGGTGCTGGTCAACCTGGAAGTGACCCGCAAGGAAGGCCAGCGCGAGGTGACCGAGGGTTGCCTGAGCCTCCCGGGCTACCAGGGCCGCATCTCCCGCGCCGAGAAGGTGTGGGCACGCGCCGTAGACCTGGAGGGCAAGCCCGTCCGCTACAAGGGCGTCCAGGGGCTCTTGGCCCAGGCCATAGAGCACGAGTGCGACCACCTAGACGGTGTTCTCTACACCGACTATGTGCGCTCTCCCGAGGACCTGTACGAAGTCTCCGAAGGCGACGAAGAAGAAGGCGAGGGCGAGGCCGAGCCAGCAGAGCAGCGCGCCAGCGCCTAACCGGAGCCTGCGGTGGCGCACGCGGAGGGTTGGCGTCTACTCTCACTTCTCACCTCTTCCCGTCACTCCCTCGCCACCTTGCCGTCAGGCCCTTCCGCGATCTACCACTTCGTGGTATAATAGAACATATGTTTCATTCTCCAGCCCCACGCCAAACGGCTCAGCACCCGCTCGACGGGCCGCCCGCGCGATTCAAAAATAAATTTTGCGCGAATGCTGCGGATCACTCCGCCTGTGCGCCAGGCCGTGGCCACGCAGAGCCCATTTCGCTGCTGCGCCTTGCTACGGCTCTGCTGCGGGTCATTTTCGGGTTTGCTTCGGGTCTGCTTCGGCCTTGCTTCGCCTTGCTTCGGTTGCCGGCCCGGCCTCCACTGCTCACCGCTTACCGCTTACTGCTTACCACTCACCGCTTACCGTTCACCCTGACCCCCGGAGAACAAATTTACGCGAATGTTTCACCCCACAACACTCATTGCGCCAGGCCGTGGCCTTCTGGAAAGGATTTCGGTGTCGCGCGCGTTGCGGGTTATTTTCGGGTCTGTTTCGGGTCTGTTGCGGGTCTGTTGCGGGTCTGTTGCGGGTCTGTTGCGGGTTGTTTCGGGTATTTTGCGGCTAGCGTTGCGGCCCGGGAACCGAGCCCGCCCTCGGAAGCCGGGGCGCAACACATGCCCCGGCCTAGCCAGTTGGGCGGCCACTCGCCCCGCGGTACTTGGCGGCGCGGAGTCCTTTGGCTGAAAATCGAAAGACCCTGAGCCTGCGCCGCCGATCCCTTGAAGCATTACACTGGCCATGCATGTCCGAGCCATTGTTGAAGCTGCTCACCCCTGCCGGCGCAAGACTCCTCCACCAAGCGGAGGTAGTCTTCGCCGAGGCCGAAGCCGACGCCTATCTGGTGGGCGGCAGCCTCCGGGACGCCTTGCTGGGACTGCACGTGGCGGACCTAGATATCGCTGTTGGCGGCGATGCTCTCACGCTAGCCAGAACGCTGGCGGACCGGGTGCACGGCGCCTTCGTGGTCCTGGACGCGGAGCGCGGCGTGGCCCGCGTCGTGGCGGACTCCGTCGATGGCCGGGCGCACTTGGACATCGCGCGTCTGCAGGGCGGGTCGCTCCAGGCCGACTTGGGGCGGCGTGACTTCACGGTCAACGCCATCGCCCTACCCCTGAAGGCAGCCCCTTCCTCCGACTGGCAAGAGCAGGTCGTCGACCCGTCCGAGGGCAGGGATGACCTCGCAGACCGCCGGCTCAGGCTGGTCTCGCCGACCGCTCTGGCGGACGACCCCGCTCGTCTGCTACGGGCTGTCCGCATCGCCGCCAACAGCGATATCTAGGTCCGCCACGTGCAGTCCCAG
>JBJKQC010000063.1:0-4621 GCA_046705745.1 Dehalococcoidia bacterium | reverse complement strand
TCTCTGCTTAATGGCCAAAATGGGCGCCTGACGAAGCCCGCCGCCTTCTGCCTGCTTATCGTAGGAACTTTTGCATGCACAAGCACGTCTTATCTGCATCAGGCCAGTTGAAAGGTGCGCTTGCCATGCGCTTCGGATATACCTCGCTCCTCTTGACGGCTCTGGGCCTTGCGACGGCCGTTGGGTGCGGCATGCCCTTAGCCACCCCAACCGCAAGCCCGGCTCCAACGGCGACTGTCGCAACGATCACGCCCCCGGCGCCGACAGAGACTGCCCCTGCTCCGCAAATGGGCACGCTGGAAGGAAGGGTCAGCGTCGGCCCCCTGTGCCCTGTCGAGCCGTGCCCGACTACCACCAACAATCCGTACATCGGACACAAGTTAAGGCTCACCAGCACGACGATGGGGCCAACTCCAGTCCCCATTGAAATTCTCCTCGCCGATGACGGGACATTTCGCGCGACGGTCCCAGCAGGCACGTACCGCGTCGACGTGACCGCCTGTCTCTGGCTGGGCTGCAGCAGGTCGCTGCCCGTCATGACAACGGTACAAGCAACCCAGACCACCATGCTGAACGTTGACATCGACACGGGCATCCGTTGAGTTCAATTGGTAGGCCGTCAGCGCCCTTCGAATGCTTGCATGAAGTCGCAAGAGTTAGTTGCAGGACGAGCGTGGCTGCCACGGTTCCAGCTAGCCCCTCTTTGGTGTAGGCTCTCCCAGAGATACCACTGTCTGTTGGAGGCGCCATGGGCGACGAGCTAGAGTTCAATCCGTTTTATGGGGTGTTCCCGTACCGGGACTTCCTGAAGGAGGAGGGCATTCCGGTCGTCGAGGCCTACGCCGTCGACTGCCACACTATCCCCGTTGAGCCCTGGGAGCGGCTGGGCGGCCTGGGTACCTACGTCCATGTCGCGGGCAAGAGCGACTACCTGTCCGCTTACGTGGTGGAGATACCACCCGGAGGGCAGCTCAACCCCGAGCAGCACATGCACGACGAGCTCATCCACGTCATCTCCGGCCGGGGCGCGACAGTCATCGAGGGGCCGGACGGCAAGAAGCGCTCCTTTGAGTGGGGGCCTTCCGCCATCTTCGGCATTCCCATGAACGCCAAGCATCAGCTCTTCAACGGGTCCGGTACGGAGCCGGCGAGACTGGCCGCCGTGACCGACTTGCCCATCATCTTCAATATCTTCCGCAACCCCAACTTCATTTTTGACAACCCGGTCACCTTCCCCGAGCGCATGAGCGTGGACAAGTATTTCGACGGCGAGGGCGAGTTCCGCCAGGTGAAGCCGGGGCGCCACCAGTGGGAGACGAACTTCGTTCCGGACCTCATCAACTTCCAGCTCCCGCCCTGGCTGGCGCGGGGCGCCGCCGGGAACAACATCCAGTTCCTGCTCGCGGACAGCTCCATGCACTGTCACATCTCGGAGTTCCAGCAGGGAACGTACAAGAAGGCGCACGCCCACAATGCCGGGGCGCATATTTTCTGCGTAACAGGCGAGGGCTACTCGCTGCTGTGGCGAAAGGGCGAGAACCCGGTGGACACGGTGCGGGTGGACTGGAAGCCGGGGACGCTGTACGCCCCGCCGGATGGTCCTACCTACCACCAGCACTTCAACGTCTCGCCGGGGCCGTCCCGCTACCTGGTCTTTGACTTCGGTGGCGCACGTTACCCGGTGTTGGACTCCAAGATGTGGGTCTACGAGAACATGGACCAGTCTGCGAAACAGGGTGGGATGCAGATCGAGTACGAGGACGAAGACCCACGCATCCTCCGGCTGTACGAGGACGAGCTGGCCAAGCGGGGGCTGAAGTCTAGGATGGGCGAGTTCGTCGGCGCGCGGGCATAGGCCTCTGCTGGCGTCCAGACCGTAGCTGGTAGCAAACGGAGAAAAACGGGCAGGCGCGTGAAATGACTCGCCTGCCCACCTCTTCAATCTGTCCGGGGCTGAGACGGCGGAGGCACAAACACGTGTTCCCGGTACCACCGGAGCTCTTGGATGCTTTCGTAGATGTCTTCCAGCGCTTGGTGAGTGCCGCGTTTGGGCGGCGCCTGTAGCCCAGGCGGGTACCAGCGCCGCACCAGCTCCTTCACGGTGCTGACGTCGATGAGCCGGTAGTGCAGATAGGCGTCGAGCTTTGGCATTTCCCGGACGAGGAAGCGCCGGTCCTGGTGGACTGAGTTCCCACACAACGGGGAGGCGCCCTCGTCCACCCAACCCCGGATGAACTCCAGCGTCAGCCGCTCCGCCGCTGTGGTGTCGTAGGGAGAAGCCTCCACGCGTTTCAGCAGACCGGACTTGCGGTGTGTGCGGCGGCTCCAGCTCTCCATAGCCACGAGCACCTCGTCGGGCTGGCATATAGCGATCACTGGCCCTTCGGCCAGCACCTTCAGGTGCGCATCAGTGATGAGCGAGGCTACCTCCAGGATGCGGTGGCGTTCGGGGTCCAGCCCGGTCATCTCCAAGTCCATCCACACCAGCCGCTCCTGCCGTTCCGTCACGCGGACCTCCTACCTCGGAATGGTGCCCGAGGCGGTCGAGACGGACCCGCTGGATTGGAGCGGGTGGGGCGCCGGGGCCCAGGAGGGGTGGGCCGTCCCGCCGGCTTGGGTCCGCGCGCGGGCGGGCCTGGCCTGCGGGGAGGGCCATTCGTTCGTTCGGCGTCCCTTTCACGAGGGTGCGCTCCCCCGCCGCGCTGAGGGGCCCGGCCGCCATGTTCTGGCTTGGGATATGCTGGGCCTGGCCCGTGCCGTTGTTTGGCCTCTTCTTCGGGCTCGCGCGTGGCCTCTCGCCGGCCGGACAGCGCGCGCCGGTCGGCGACGGCCAACAGGCCCCGGAGCTCGGCGTTGCTCATGCGCCTCGTCTGGGCGAGGGGTAGCTGGCCCAGGGTGATGTTCCCAAGGCGCGTTCGCTCCAGCTCGATGACGCGCCGGCCCACGGCCATCAGCATCCGCCTCACTTCGCGCTTCTTACCCTCCACCAAGGTCACGGCGTAGCGGGCCTGGTTGTCCGTTTCGGTGAGCCGCCGCACCCATTTGGCGCGGGCGATGCCATCCTCGATATCTACCCCTTCGAGCAGCGCTCGCGTCCCATCGGGTGATAGAGGCCGGTCGATGAGTATCCGGTACTCCTTTTCCACGCCGTAGCGGGGGTGCGTGATCAAGTCGACGAGGTCGCCATCGTTGGTCAAGAGCATGAGCCCGGTGCTGTCGAGGTCCAGCCGTCCCGCTGGGACGAGGCCGGGCACGCGCTGGTCTTCCGGCACCAAGTCCATCACCGTCCTGCGGCCGCGGTCGTCTCGGACCGTGGATAGATAACCGGCGGGCTTGTTGAGCAGAAGGTACGTTCGTTCGACGGGCTGTGGGCGCACCGGCATGCCGTCCACGTCCACACGGTCCCTTGCGCGCACGGGGTGGTTGAGGTTGTCCGCTGGAATCCCATTGACTCTGACATGGCCGTTCACGATCAGTTCCACGCAATGCCGCCGCGCGCCCAGTCCTGCCGTCACGAGGAATTTGAGCAGCGGATGGGTTCCGGGAGGTAGCTTGGGCTCGGAGCGTGGGCGTCTTTCCATGCCTTCAGCCTAACATGGTCGCCCGGCAAGCACATGTACTAGACAATCTAAGCATTGCCACGGCAAGGAAAGTTGTGTATACATAGTAGAGAGCTTAGCTGCACCAACCGATAGAGTACGTGCGTAGGCATGATTGATACGCCTCAGACGAGTCCGATGGTAGACACACCCCTACCGGGTGGCTCTGCGCCAACAGCGTGCCGCCATCCTCAGAGGCCCATCGTTCAGCGTCGCGATTATTGGATCCACGGCACAAAGTGGACAGTGCGCTCCCTCGTATGTCAGGACTGCGGCGCCGTGGTAGCCAAGACCCAGCGGCTCGGCTAGGCCTGGGGTGTTTCGATTCTTCCGGCTCCGTTCGCCCTGAGCGAGGAGCGTGAGGAGTCTTCTCCTCGCGCGAAGCAGTCGGAGCCTGTCGTGAGCACGGCCGAAGGGGACCAATAGGCCTTTGCTTAGCAGCTGGTCTCGCATCGAAGGCCGCATGCAGCCGGGTAACAATCGAAGGATCCTCGGCTAGGCCTATTTTCCTTGTTCCTCAGACCATGCCCTGCTAGAATCGTCTTTAGCGGCGGCTGAGTGGTCACGGCCTGGTCTAACGCCTCACTTCCCCTCTGTAGGACGGTCCGAAATGGGCAAGTTGCTCGACAAGCTGGAAAAAGCGTCAAGGGGCGTCGTACAGCCCCTGGGCTTTGGAGGCGCTGCAAGGCGCGAGAAAATCGCCCCCATGCTGCTCATGGCGGCTGTGAACGCGGGCAACGAGTCGGAGGCGAAGCTCGTTACCGAGGCCGGGTTGGACGCGGCCATCGTGATTGCTCGTGACGGCGCCGGACCCGGGGACGTGAAGAAGTCCGCCGGCGCGCTGGGCGGCCTCACTTTTGGCGTCTGGTATGACCAAGCGCAGCCGCAGGACGCAGAGGGAAGCGACTTCCAAGTGTTCTCTTCGGAGGCCACCCCCCTTGCGGCGCTTGGCGGTGAGGAGCGGACCAACGTCATGCAGGTAGTGCCGGAGCTGGATGACAGCCTCCTGCGCACCATTGAGC
>JBJKQC010000062.1:0-2878 GCA_046705745.1 Dehalococcoidia bacterium | reverse complement strand
GAGGTTCGTGGACACATTCGGAAAGTTGGAGTCGAAATGCGGATAGTCGGTTGAAACGCACATTCGATCGGCGCCGATAAGGGCGGCTGTAGTCTCTATCTCGGGTTCGCTTCCTTCCACCGCGGCCCAGCAGTTGCGCCGGAAGTATTCCTTGGGCGTGAGCGAGAGATAAGGAGCGTGCGTTTCCCGGTATTGCGGGTAGTCCCACTCGATTCGGCTGAGCAGCCCGGGCACCCAGGAGTTTTGGGCTTCGAGGAAACCCACGCGGAGTTTGGGGTGGAACTCAAACACACCACCAATGATCATCGCAATCATGGCCTGCTGCATCTCGATCCAATGGCTGGCCACATGGCGGTAGAACCGATTTTCACCGTACAACGTGTTCATGTAGGAATACCAAGCGCCCGTGCCCTCGTGAAAGCCCCAGGTCACGTTCAGCTCTTCGTGGAGCGAGTACAGCGGCTCCCAATAGTTGGAGTGCCAATACCGCCCATTCAGAAGATTTGGACGAATGAATGACCCCACGGCACCCAGCTCCGTCACACATCGGCGGAGCTCACGGCACGCCAGTGTTACATCGTGGATTGGCAGCATGGCAGCGAATTTGAGCCGGTCTGGATTGTGCTGACAGAAGTCGTAGATCCAGTCGTTGTAGGCGCGACATAGCGCTTCAGATAGTAAGGGGTCCATTCCGTCCCTGGCGATGAGGCTGAGGCCCATCGTAGGGAACAGCACAGCGATATCGACCCCTTCCATATCCAAGCCCATGATCTGTGCCTCGGCGTTGTAACGCCGCTTTATGGCGAAGTCCAGGTAGCGGGCCGAGCGTGACCCAGACAGTGGCTGGCGCTCGTTGGAGGAGATCGATCGGTTGCGCTTGCGGTATTGCTGGGCATCGTCGTCACTAGTCCTCGATAACCCATCGATGACGACCCGCCCGGCGCCTGCCCGGCCGGTGGGTCCGTCGGTGATGACACGCTCCTTGAACTTCGGATCGAGGTGCCGATCGAAGATGTCGGCTGGCTCCATCACATGCATGTCGCAATCTACGAACCGCAACCCGTCTTTCATGTCTTTCCCCACCTCTGGAAGCCTCGTACCAACAGGCAGCGCCATCTTAGCCTGCCTCTTCGAGGCGGGCAACGATGCCGACGGTTGGCCTTGCCTCCAGCCAAGGTGTGACGCTTGGTAGCAGGCCCTCACGGCCCCTTCGGCTACCGTGCGCGTTCGCCCAAGACTGACCAGGAGCCGAGAGGCGCTTCAGTCTCGGATGTCCTGCAGAAACCACTCGGTGGGTACCTCACGCCCGAGCCCTCGCTCCTTGGCCAGATCGAGGATGCGACGCCCTATAGCGGCGAACTGGATCCCGCTGCCGCCAACGTTGTAGAAGCAAGTAGTCGGTTGCTGCTCACGCTGCAATTTGATCTTGCCCCCGATGACGTCAATCAGCAGTGGCATTCGGTCGAATTGGACAGCGTCAGGATTGCGGTGCTTCCAGCTTCGGGCCGAATCTTCAGCCAGCCCGCCTTCCGCATAGACGGCAACCGGGCCCTCGAAGTGTCGGACGACCAGACCCGCTTTGCGAAAGACCTCTTCACCAAGCCGGTTCGCCCCAAACGTTGTTATATGCATGCCCGCTCGCACCCATCGCGCGTGCTCGAAAATGGGTGAAAGGGAATCCGTGCAATCGGCCACGATCTGCGCTCCGTCGACTGCTTTATAGGGGCTGTCTACAGGTACGACGGGAATAGCGAGCTTCTCACTCATCTCCCTCGCAAACCGCTCACGGTTGGCGGGGGTGAGGCTGTAGACGTGGATGCGCTTGATGGGTCGAACGGCACAATAAGCTGCCGCGTAGGTCCGGGCCATCCCGCCCGATCCGAGCATTCCGACGACTTCAGTCTCCTCCGGGGCCAGGTACTTGGCAGCGATGCCAGCGGTTGCGCCGACCCGGATGTGCTGAATGATGCCATCATTGACGAACGCCAATGGCTCCGCATTTTCCGTACTGGCGAGCATGATGAGCCCGCAGTACGTGCCCGGCTGCCGGCAGTACTTTTCCTGTGTAATCGCGCCTCCTGGCTGTTCCACGTTGTAATGGATGTCGAATTTCATCCGTAGAGCGAACATGCCTGTCCTCGGAACGACGCCGGCCATCGCCCCCCAGGTGAAACGTCGGCCTGCCTCGGGGCCTGGAGAAGGGGAGACGACGTCCATGCGGCCTCCCTCCGGGAACTGCGCCGCCCGTCCCTGGGCCGCCTCTTGGTACGCTGCTTCGATGAGCCCGATGCAGTCTTCCACAGCCAGCAGCCCATCCAGGTCAGCATTGTTCAGGAACAACATCCGGACCCTCCTGTGAGAACGCGGCCCTTGCCGCAGTCATTAGGCCGGTGGAGAGAGACGCCGCCGGTGCCAACTCCTTCAATCGCAATCGCCGTCGGAACGGTCCGTTGGCGTTTCACGCCCAAGCCCCTTTCGGCCTGTTGCGACATCTTAGCGCCGGCCAGTGAACTCTGCTGACACCCAGTGCCCCTCGTCTCGCGCCAGTGGCTTCGACGGCCACGGGGTAGTGCCGTTGGTCAGCCTGGCCAAGTGGTAGACCCTGTCCTGCATACGGGGCCCGCTACACAGTGTTGAGGAGCTTTTGTCGCCCGTTGTAGCGCCCGCCCTCCTCGTCCTGCATAATCGATGATGCCATCGTGGACAACGGGGCCGCGTCCGTCTGAGGCGTCTTGCAAAGGGGGGTGTGGCTGTGAAAGAAGTTACCAACCAGCCTCCTCCAGCCAGTTGCCATAGAACGGGGGCTTCCCGCCGGGATCGCTTGCATATGTAGCCCAGCAGACGACTCAGTGCGGTGCGAGGCCCATGGGAATATCCC
>JBJKQC010000061.1:0-4028 GCA_046705745.1 Dehalococcoidia bacterium | reverse complement strand
CCTAGGAGGACTAGATCGTGAGTGGAAGCATCAGTCGGCCGACCCGACGTGCTTGGCCGGTCGCGGCGTTTGTGGTGCTGGCGGCAACGCTTGCACTCGTTGCAGGCTGCAGTCCGGAGGCCAAGGCAGGTAACCCTGCCCTGCCTCCAGGCTTCACGGCTAACGGAATCCCAAACGTTGACCTCCAGGCATACGCATACGTGAATACAGGCTCCACCGTGGATATACCTGCGGCGGCCTTGGGCGAGCAAGGCGCAGCCTTGGGCGACCTCAAGATCACGGGCCTCGAAGGGGTTGTGAACAGCCCTTCTCAGGAATACGCCGCTCGCGTGCAGTTCGAGGACTCCGCCACTGCGTCCCAAGTGGCCCAAGTGGCGAAAGCCTCGGCCACCGGCAGCCAATGGGTGGAAGCAAATGGCTCCTATGTCATGATGGGTCGCCAGGGCTCAGACACATGGACCTCCAACCTGCAAACGGCTTGGACGAATGACCAGCGCACCAGCATCGAGCAGCAGTACCCTGATGTTTGGAGCACAATTCAGCTCTTGCCTGATAACCCTCCGGCCCCACCGATAGCAGCCGGTTTCGTGCGCAACGTCCCGCAAGTGGCCCAAGACCTCATGAATTCCGCCAACGTACAAGTACCGGGGTTAAGCAGTGCCCTCGACCTAATGCGAGTTGAAACAGCGGCCGTAGTGGTCTACGGGAACAACATAGACCAACTCCCGCAAAACCCAGACGCCCAAGCGCTAAAAGACGATAACTTGGGGGTCCTGGCCGTGGCCAACGCTGGATATCCCGGATTCGTGATCAACTTTCTTTTCCCGCGCTTCACCGACCAGGCGGGCCTACAAACAACGGACGTGGACGGCAGCCCCGTGTACTACCGCGCCTTAGATGGAGGCTTGAACTTGATGGTGAAGGACTACGGCTCAGCGTTCTACTTCGCCATCGCGCCAAGCAAGCAGGGAGCAGCAGACATCATCCGATCGGTGATGAAGAGCCAGGCATCCCGATAGCGCGGACAAGGCGGTGGATTTCATCTGCAGCAATGCCCTCTAATCTCCCACCGCCAGTCCTCTGTGTCCCATCGCCTCCAGGAGGCCCATCGGCCGCACGGTCTCCTGACTGCGGCGTTTTGGACCTAAAAAGACCAGTATGGAGCGCTTGCCGGGGGACGTGCTCCGAGACATCGACGAGATCGATCCTGTTCACGGCTTGCAAGGGTGGCCTACGCAGCCATGGCCGTACGTCCGCTCACGCCGTCGCCGCGACCATCGGTGTGCGGCGGGCAGGAGCGCTGGCCAAGGCCACCGATAGCGCCGCCAGCACGGCGGCAACGCCAAAGGCAACAAACGCCGGAATATAAGTGCCGGTAGCATCGTATGCAAATGCCGCTACGAATGGGCCCGCCGCTTGGGTCACGGTCTGCGCTGCTCGTGCCACCCCTTGGATGGAACCCAGATGGTGCCGGCCGAAGTAGTTGGCGTAGATGACTGGCTGCAACGCCATGATCCCGCCGAAGCAGAAGCCCCACACCATGCTCCATGCAACGGCCATCGGTGCCGACCTGACCAGCAGCAGCCATGCCAGACCACCTGCTATCATGGCAAAGTCCAGCACCAAGGCCCACCTAGCGTTGAAGCGCTCGGACAGGAAGCCGGATGCCAGTGCGCCAACAGCGCCTGTGGCGGCTTGCAGCGCTACTATAACGACCGCCAGGTTCGGGCTAAGGCCGCGGTCCGTCAGGTATGGTATGAGATTGAGCGTGACCCCGGTCCGTACCAGCCAACCCAACGCCATCGCAAGAGTGAGCAGATAGAACGGCCAGAGGCGGTACGCCTCGTGTAAGGCAAAGCTTCTCTCCTGACTCGCTTTCCCGGCCCTCGGACCAGATGTTGGCCCACTGCCTTGACCTTGTTGTTCCTGGTTCCGAGCACCATCCGGCAGCAAACCTATGTCCTCCGGCTGCCGCCGAAGGAAGAGGGCCGCTGGAAGCAGCGACACGGTCCACAGAATGACCGCCACCCCAACTGCCGCCACGCGCCAACTCCACACGTCTATCAGGAACTGCGCTCCCAACGGCAGGACCACAGCCCCGGCATTCACGCCGATGGAAGCCATGGCCACCGCCCTCCCGCGTTTCAAGATGAACCACTTGGGAATCACCACACCGGCGGCGATGCCCAGGACCCCCAGATTGAGCATGCGTCCCATGATCTGGAGAACATAGAGTTGCCATAGGGTGGTCATCTCCGCCATGGAAACGTAGACCACGCCCAGCATTCCCAGGGCAATGACCAGTGCCCATCTGGGGCCGAAGCGGTCCAACAGCGGACCCACAAACAGGGCGACGACTCCGCCGAGGAGAGAACCGATGCCCACCGCTCCCGCGAAGTCTCCCCGGCTCCAGCCGAACTCCTGCGTGATCGGTTTGAAAAAGACTCCCAGCACGTTGAAGGTTTCAGCGCTCTGGGTGAATCCGGCCAAGGCCATGACCACGACGATGACCCAGCCGTAGTAGAAACGTGGACGCTTGATCACGTCATACTCCGGTCTTCGATTCAGCCGTGAGAAGAGAACAGGGATGCTCCGGGCGATTCCGGTAAGCGGTCACGAACGGCAAATACGGCCGCACACACGATAGCGACTGTTTCCGCTAACGCCAAGCGCTGCGGCGACGGGCTCTGGGCCTGCTGCCATCGGATTGCCCTAAAGGGTCAATGAGATAACTCCAACGGGCGGTTTGAGTGGTTGAAATAGCTGCGATGCTCACTCATAGGCAGCCCACAGCCTGCGTGCTGTGTTTGGCGTCGAGTCTAAACCTCACGTGCATCCCCGCGTTGGTGGGCTCTCTCGGGGCCTGGCTGCCCGTGAGATGCTTCCTCATCACGCGGCTCGTCCCCTCGGCTTCACTTCGGACTTACCTCGCACTGGACAGCCGGCACCGAACGGGGTATAACCGGCCCCATAGGAGGTGCCATCATGCTGACCGTTGAAGAGAACGAGCTCATCACGCGCGTGGGGCCAGGCACCCCTGCCGGCGAGCTGCTCCGCCGTTACTGGCAGCCCATCGCCATCGCCCAAGAACTCACGGAGGCCCGGCCCACCAAGTTCGTACGGATCCTGGGCGAAGACCTCGTTCTATTTAAAGACAAGTCCAGCCGCTACGGGCTCCTCGCTGATCATTGCTCGCACCGCGGCGCATCGCTCCTCTATGGGCGCGTGGAGGAGCGCGGCATCTCCTGCGCCTATCACGGCTGGCTGTACGACTGCGAGGGGAACATCCTGGAGACGCCTCCCGAGCGCAACGATGCCATCATGCGCAGCGTCAAGCAGAAGGCCTACCCGGTGCAAAAGTTCGTTGGGCTTATCTGGGCATACCTGGGCCCGTTGCCAGCGCCCATCATTCCACCCTACGACCTCTGGGTACGCAAGGACGGCCATCACCGGTTGAGCGTGCGCCCCCCGCTCGACTGCAATTGGTTCCAGATCATGGAGAACTCCGCCGACTCCCCACATCTGGAGATCCTCCACCAGGACACCGCAAACAGGGGTCGCCGCGCCGCCAACACCACCCGTGGCTTCATCGACGACGTCGCCGGCTACGACTACCGCATCGAGCCGTGGGGTGGACTCATCAAGACCCGGCGCTACAAAAACGGCGTCGTGGACGAACATCCGCTCATCTTCCCGAACATCCTGCGCGTCGGGGACCGGACGCAAATCCGCGTCCCCGTCGACGACACTCATACGATGCATTTCGTCATCAGCTTCGAGCCCACCCCAGACGGAAGCATCGTCCAAGATAGCCACGAGGACCCGCCGGCCAAATACGACGAGCCTTACAAGGACCCGCCAGACAAGCTTCACCCCTACTCCCGATTCCGGATGGACTTTGTGCAGGCGCAGGACTACATGGTCTGGGAAACGCAGGGACCCATCGCCAACCGGAGCGGTGAGCACCTCAGCTACGCCGACCGCGGCGTGGTGCTGCTGCGGCGAACGCTCATCGAGAACATCCGGAG
>JBJKQC010000060.1:0-7016 GCA_046705745.1 Dehalococcoidia bacterium | reverse complement strand
GAGAAGTCCCCGCCCTGGTCATCGTCTCCACGGCCCAGATCCAGAGCAACGCCCCAGCGCCAATCAGCGGTAGGCCCAGTGCAAGGCGCGCCCACTTGGGACCTAGGCGAAAAGGCAGAATTCGGTCCAATAGCACTCCCACTGCAAATCCGCCCGCAAGATACACAGGCGGCGCATTGTCTATCCCGCCTGTCGGCTCGCTTGGGCAGTCCTGGTTCATATCCACCTCCATGGGTTTAGCAGCCTCGCTTCTATTATTCCGACGTCGCAGCGCTTTCCTGCCGCGATACGGCGCGCGCATGACGCCTGCCGGCCGTCTCCTTGGCAAAGCGCGCAAACAGCAGCAATGCCACGGTCCAGAGCACCGCGTTCAGCAGGAATGCCGAATGGAAAGACACATCTTGTGCCAAAGCTGTCGAGGCCACGGGCGCGATAACGCCCGCGAAGTCGCCGGCCGTCCGGTACATGCCGAACGCCAGCCCGCGTACCTCTGCCGGTGCCACGTCGCCTAGGTAGGCAACCGGTGCCTGTCCGCCGAAGCCGACGCCCGCGTTCAGTACAAAGAACGCCACGGCAAACAGCAGCGGCGTGGTGGCGAACGGAAGGATCGCAAGCATCACACCAACGACAACCCCCGCGGGGAAGATCACGGCCTTGCGGCCGAACCGGTCCGCAATGGCGCCGGCTGGGTACACCAGCGCGCTGTAGAGCCCCGAGGAGATGCTGAAGAGAAGGCCTATGTATCCCGCGCTCAGCCCCACCACCTGGTCGGCAAACAATGGTATGAGCGACAGAGTCCCTCCAGTGCGGGCAAAGAACGTCGCATAACCCAACAGGGACACCAACAGGAAATTGCTGTTCCTTGCTAGCATGCGCCAGCCTGCCCGGACGCCGAGGTTGGTTCCGCCCGCAACTCCACCTTTCGATGTGTCGCGCAGGCGTCGCGGCCGCGTCTCCGGCAGCCGAAGGATTGCCCAGCCCCCCAGGAGGAGAGCACCGAGGCCCGATACGAGGAACGGCGTGCGTATGCCGACGAGGTCCGCCAGGACCCCGCCCAACGCCGGCGAAGCGAGTCCCGCGATGAGCTGCACAGCCTGCATCAGCCCGAGCACTCGGCCCCGGTTCTCCACGGTGCTCACATCGGCGGCAACCACGTTGCCTATCGTTATGGTCATGGAGCTAAACACGCCGGTCAGGAAGCGGTACGCCAGGAAGACGGGCACGCTGGAAGCGGTCCCGCTCAAAGATGAGAAAGCGCCGACGCCCAAGACACCTGCGAGCAACAGCCAGCGCCGTCCTACTCGGTCGGCCAAGACCCCTGCCGGTATGTTGGTGAGGAAACGGGCCGTGCTCGTCGTCCCCAGAGCGAAGCCGACCACGATCACCGTCGCTCCCAAGGCATCTTGCACGAAGCGCGGGAGCAACGGAATGATGATCATATTGGTTGCTTGGGCAGTTGCGATGAGACCGCCCAGCAGGAACAGGAGGTCCCGGCTGGGCCGCACCGGCGAGGCGGGACCCTCTAGAGAAGACTCGTGCATCATCCCTCTGGGTACCGAGAGACTAAAGAAAACACTATGCTCGTCCTGGATAGAATACGTTCGGGTTTGACGCCATCGCCGCGCTCGTTGTAGCGTCTGCGGCGGCGTTTCATGCTACGCGGCAAACGGCATGAAGCAAAGAACGGAGGCCCGGTGAGTTACCGCTACGACGTCTACGGCATCGGCAATGCCATCGTGGACACCGAGGCGCAGGTGGAAGAGATCCTCCTGACTGCCCACGGTCTAAGCAAGGGCATTATGACTCTCGTGTCTACGGATACCCAGCAGGAGCTATTGCAAGAACTTGCCGGGTACGAAACGCATGGCGCCGCAGGAGGCTCTGCTGCCAACACCATGGTAGGGATCGCCCAATTCGGCGGCAGGGCCTTCTTCAGCGGAAAAGTCGGCGCAGATATGGCTGGCGCCCTCTACCGCGAGAGTATGGCCGAGGTCGGCGTCGAGTTCGATGTGGAAGCACACGACTCCATGCCCACCGGCACATGCCTGGTCTTCGTAACGCCAGACGGCGAGCGCACCATGCAGACCTGCTTGAGCGCGTCCACCTTTCTATCCAAGGACGACATTGACGAGGGCCGCCTTCAGCAAAGTCAAATGGTCTACGTCGAAGGCTACCTTTTCGGTGCCGACCTTCCTGCGGCAGCAGCCCTGCACGCCATGGAGACTGCCAAGCGCCGCGGCGTTCGTGTAGCCCTTAGCCTGTCAGACCCCGGCATGGCCGAGCACTTCGCTGACCAGTTCCGCAGCGCCACCAGAGAATATGTCGATGTCCTCTTCTGCAATGAGCACGAAGCGCGTATTTACGCCGGCGGGGGTGGCGAGCGAGAGCCGGTCTTGCGCGCCTTGGGCCGGGACTGCCCATTGGTATTTATGACCTGCGGCGCCGATGGTTCCATGGTCTACGACGATGGCTCTGTGTCCCATGTGCCCAGCTATAAGGTACCTGTTGTCGACACTACTGGCGCTGGGGATGTCTACGCCGCTGGCGTATTGTTTGGCCTCACCAACGGTTATGGGCCAGCCCATGCAGGCAAGCTGGGGTCATTCGCCTCGGCGAAAATCGTCACCGAGCTCGGGCCTCGCCTCAAGAAGCCGCCGGCAGGGAGCATAGCCTCGATTCTGGACGGTGCTCATCCAATGGACTGATAACGCTGGAAACTCGCGGAGGGTCATGATGACAAGCCAGCAACAAGGGCGGACCGCACACCACCACGACTGGAGTTCTCAAGAGTACGTTCAGTCTTGGGTGTCTCGTGACGATGTGCGCCAGGCCGAGCGCCTTCCCATGATTCGGGACACTGTGGCGATGATTCCTCACCCTCGCCACCAGGCCATCCGCGTCCTAGACGTGGGCGCGGGCTATGGCATTCTCTCCGGCGAAGTGCTCCGCGAATTCCCCAACGCGCACGTCACGTTGCAGGACGTCTCCGAGCCCATGTTCGAGCATGCCCGTCAGCGCCTGGCCGATTACGCCGGACGCACCAGCTTCATCACCAGTGATTTCAGCAAACCAGGGTGGACTGCTCCCCTCGACAAGCCATACGACGTGGTTGTCTCCGCCATCGCCATCCATAACCTCTACAACGACGAGCTTATCTCCAACGTCTATCGGGACGTGTGCAGTATGCTCAATGAAGGCGGTGTGTTCCTGAACTTGGACTACGCGAAGCAGGCCGGCGGGCTTGAGGCGCAGTTGGAGTGGCTCCGCCGGGCCGGGTTCAGCCGCGTTGAGCACACGCCCAAGACCGACCGCGTCACCCTACTCGCGGGGTACAAGTAGAGGCCGAGCAGCTACAGGCTTATTGACGGATTCGGCGCGCTGGCTTTAGGGGCGTCTGGCGGTAGTGAAGCTACTCGGTGAAATCGGCGTCTCGCAACCCTGCTGACCAGGGCCCCGGCAAGCCGAAGTCGTAACGACCGGAGCTACCATTTTCGAAACAGGCGATGCCTAGCCCCCGCCCACCGGCCTGACTATCTCAAGCCGGTCGCCGTCCATGATGGTGATGCAGGAGAAGTCCTCCTTGGCAAGCACCTCTCCGTTGCGGGCGACGGCGACGAAGCGGGGGTTGAGGCCAAAAGAGTCCAGGTATTGGGACACGGTCTGGGGTTCATCGATCAGCCGTGACTCCCCGTTGATGACCACGGTAATCACTCTCCGGCCTCCCCTACGGCTTCCTCGCCGACCCGCGCCCAGGCTGCGTCCACCGCCTCGCGCAAGCGCCTCGCTGCTTGGGACGGCTCTGTCATGGCCAGTATGCCACGGATAACCGCCACGCCGCTTGCCCCGGCCGCTATGACGTCGCCTGCGGTCTCGGGCGTTATCCCGCCGATGCCGACCACCGGCAGGTCCACTGCCGCGGTTATCTCCCGGATGAGAGACAGTCCGGCCGGGGCCATCCCTGGGTGCGTCCGTGTCTCGTAGACCGGCCCGACGAACAGCAAGTGGGCGCCCGCCCGCTTGGCGCGAGTGGCTCCATTGACATCATGGACCGATCTCCCAACCAGTCCCTGGGCGGCAGCCTGGCGAGTCAAGTCCGCGTGCTCTTCCCCAAGCTGCGCGCCGTCGGCACTGGAGAGGAGGGCCACCGTGAGATCGCCGTTGACGAAAAGGAGGGCGCGTCCCTCGGTCAGTTCACGGAGGCGGGGGGCCAAGGCAAGCTGGTCGTTCTGCGACAGGTCTTTCTCACGGAGCTGGACCATGTTGACGCCGCCATCGAGAGCCGCCTCTACGTCTTCCAGAAGGGTCTCAATATCTCCCGAGATCATGCGGTCCGTGACCAGAGCAAGTATCGGAAATTCCAGCTTGGTGTGAGGCATGCCGGTCATCACTCCCGTGGCGTCGATGCAGGCGCAAAGGCCACCTATTCAGGCCGTGGCCCGGATGACGCCCTCCAGTGGACTGCTGGCCTGGGCATAGCGCTGGCGCTCGATGCGCCCGGCCAGGTATGCCTTGCGTCCCGCTTCGACACCGAGCTTGAACGCCTCCGCCATCAGTGCCGGGCTCTTGGCGCGAGCGATGGCCGTGTTGACAAGGACGGCGGAGGCGCCCATCTCCATGGCTTGCGCAGCGTCCGAGGGCACGGCGAGGCCGGCGTCCACCACCACGGGGACCTTCGCCTGCTCGATGATGATCTCGATCTCCTCGCGCGTGTGAATGCCCTGGCCGGAGCCGATGGCCGACCCCAATGGCATGACCGTGGCGCAGCCGATTTCCTCCAAGCGCTTGGCCAGCACGGGGTCTGCGTGGATGTAGGGCAGTACGGTGAAGCCGTCGGCGATCAGCGTTTTGGCGGCCTCCAGTGTGGCGACTGCATCCGGAAGCAGGTACTTGGGATCAGGGATGACCTCCAGCTTCACCCAGTTGGGCAGGCCCAAGGAGCGCGCCAGGCGCGCCACCATGAGCGCCTCTTCCACCGTCTTGCAGCCCGCCGTGTTGGGGAGAATGGTGTAACGCGACGGGTCGATGAAATCGAGGATTGTGGGTTCGTTGGGGTTGTCCAGGTTGAGCCTGCGAATGGCGACGGTGACGGCCTGAGCACCCGAAGCCTCCAGCGACGCTACCAATTCCTCGTTGCTGCGGTGCCGCCCCGTCCCGGCGATAAGCCGCGACGTGAACGTGAAGTCTCCAATGCTGAGCAGGTCATCCGTCATAAGCGTGTCCTCGATTCTATGGAGCGGCCCAAAAAGAAAGCGCCACCGGCGTCCCATGCGATGCGGTGGCCCGACTGATGTCCCTTCGCTGGCATTACCCAGATCAGGTCTACCGGTCGCCCCGAACCGTCAGGGCCTCTCAGCCTGGCTCACCCAAGCTCCCGGGAAGTGTTTGGTTGTCCACGGCGAAGCGTAGCAAGTTTTAGGGGGTGGGTCAAACAGCCTGCCGGGCACGAGCACAGGCTATCGAGAAATCTACCGGAACAGGTCCTTCGCCTTCTCTCGGATGACGGGGCCAATACCGCTCTCACCGGGCATGTAGGGATAGCCGCGGGCGATGGCGGCGGGGACGCGGGTAAGCTTGTTGGTGACGAGCTCCGAAGCCGCCGCGATCTCGTCGGCCACCGCGATAACGGTGGAGTGGAGCTCCCGGCCGTCGTTGTCATGAGTGCCACGATAGTCCCAGAGCGGCTCCATGCCCGCCAATCCGATGGCGACGTTCTCCGCGCCTTCTCGCCACGGCCGGCCGAAGGTATCCGAGACGATGACGGCGACGTCCACGCCCGCCAGGCGCTGGACTCCGTCCCGGATACGGCGCGCGGACTCGTCGGGACGCTCAGGCAACAGCACCACGCAATCCCCACCTGCGCTGCCGGCGTTGGAAGCGTCCACTCCGGAGTTGGCGCAAATAAAGCCGTGCTTCGTTTCAGTAATGAGCACGCCGTTATCCATGCGCACGATCCGCTTTGCCTCGGCGAGCGCAACCTCTACCACTCGGGCGTCCTTCTCCCATGCCTGAGCGAAGTCCAACGCCAGCTTGGACGGCGTGACGGTACGCAAGTCCAGCATCCGGCCTTCCGCTTTGGACACGACCTTCTGCGTCACAACGAGCACGTCGCGGTCGAGGAAGGGCGTGCCTTGTTGGCGTGCAGCGGTGACGAGCAGGGACGCCAAGTCGTCGCTGGGGCGCACCTCAGGCAAGCCTTCGATTCCGATAAGCGTAACGGTGGGCGACATATGCCTTCTTCAGGGAACGGACTGATGTTGCGTAATCCTACACTGCTGGACCGTGCCCATCATATAGACTGCGCTCATCATGGGTGGGACACCAGACACGACCCCATCGATCAGGCTGGCTGCCGAAGTGGATGCCGGGCCAATGCTGGCCGTCTATGCGCCGTTCGTCCAGAAGACGGCGGTTACCTTCGAGGTCACGACCCCGCCGGCGGGGGAATTCGAGAGGCGCGTGGCGGCCGTCCTGAAGCAGGCGCCCTGGCTGGTCTGCGAGCGATCCGGCACCGTGCTCGGCTATGCGTACGCGTCGGAGCACCGGCCTCGTGAGGCGTTCCGGTGGTCGGTGGACTCGTCCATCTACGTCGGTGAAGGACATCAGCGGAGGGGCATCGGCAGGGCGCTCTACGAGGCGCTGATGGGCTGCCTGCGCCTACAGGGCTATTACAACGTGTACGCCGGCATCACGCTGCCGAATCAAGCGAGTGTAGGACTCCATGAAGCCTTGGGGTTCCAGCACGTCGCCACATTCCGGTCGGAAGGCTACAAGTTGGGGGCGTGGCATGACGTGGGCTGGTGGCAGCTGGCCCTCCGCGAGCATCATGCGCAACCCTTACCGCCGCGGCTATTGTCCGAAGTGGTAAAGACCCAGGAATGGCGCAAGATATTGGACCAGGCTAATGCCCGCCTGCGAGGTCATCGGGGAGCATCCAGGGAAGCAAGGTAGGCGTCTGCAGGCCATGGCCTCGCGGCATCACACCTCGATGGGCAACGGCACGATCATGGGCCGACGGC
>JBJKQC010000059.1:0-7093 GCA_046705745.1 Dehalococcoidia bacterium | reverse complement strand
AGACTGCTGGTAGCAATGTAGAGCAATCATTCAACACTGGGAGATAAGCGATAGACAAGGTTGGAGGATTCTTCACAGGGATCTTCCAGGCAGAGTCACAGCCTGCAGCAGGCCAAGAAGGGGCGGCGACGGCGGGTGAAGCCTCTGGGGCACCCAATGAGATAACTGGGTTTACGGGGCATGGGCAGGATCAGGCAATGGGTCGTAACGGCGGGGTTGGCGTCTCCGACACAGCAATGCAGGATGCCGTCCAGAACCCAACGAAAGTCATTCCCCAAGCGAACGGGACTTACCGGTATGTTGGAAAAGACGCGGTGGTTGTCTTGAACAAGGAGGGCCACGTTGTGACGACTTGGGCCCGCAACAGAGCAGGTCGGAGGAACAATCCATGAGCAGTGTGGTCGATTCTCTCCCGGAGGAAATGCGGGCTATGTTCTCGGAGATCGTCGGAAGCGCGGACCCCGTCCTGCTCTTATCTCTCCAGAACGCTGAGGAGCCAAGCCAAGCCCAACGAACGGCCATCGAGGATATTCTCGCGAACGAGTTCGCCCAGTGCCTGCGTCCGGACTACGAACCTACGGCGAGAGGCAAGGCAGTCGACAATCTGATGGGCGCGTATCTCCTGGGATGGCCAATTGGTGGCGATTGACTGCCATCCTGTTGAAATAATGCAGTCGAGTGGTATGAGGCGAACGCTCAGCAGACGGACCTCTACAACGCGGGCTTGTACCAAAGCAACTGGACCCAGGGCTATGGGCAGACAGGTGGGACCCAGTCCAAGCAGTCCGACCATCTCCAGATCACGACCCCTCCCGATCCGGAGCTCACATGGGTATCGACCGGGACCGTCGACCTGACCAACGTTTCGGCTATCCAGATCGACTGGGCGAATGCCGCATCAGGCACGGCTGACGCTGCCCTGGTGGTCAGCAGCAGCCGGACTGCGGATGCGAACGTCTACGACGGCCGGCTGCTCAAGAGCGGCAGTTTCGGACGGACGACGGACTACCTGGACGTCTCGGGACTGTCGGGACCCTATTATATTCGCATCCATCAGATGGTGACCGGCAGCGCCGCCACGCTAAAGGTCTACCGGGTATCACTGCTGTCAGGCGGGGACACGGTGAATTACTGGAACGGGAATACCTTGGTGGCGGTGGGAACAAACGGCAAGTTGCAGTACGTCAACCAGGATAGCCTGGGCAGCACCACCCTCTTGACGAACGCCAGCGGAACGCTGGACACCTCTCAGCTATACATGCCCTTTGGCCAATTGTCTGCCACGGATACGGTGGACTTAGCGGAGCAGTTCACGGGACAACGGCTGGACAGCTTGAGTCAGTTGTATTACTACAACGCCCGCTACTACGATCCAACGATTGGCCGCTTCATCAGCCCGGATAGCATGGTACCGGACACGACCAACCCGCAGGCATGGAACCGCTATAGCTACGTGGTCAATAATCCGCTTCGCTATACCGACCCCACAGGCCAATGTTACAAATGGGCGAAAAGTGCGTGCCACTTTTTCAGGCAAGCCAGTCAGGATTTGAACCAATTAGCAAGGCGGGCAATCGACACCACCGTCAATCAGAGCGAGCGAGCCTCTATGCAGGACCAGCAAGCCTGGAACGTCGAGAACAATTCGACCTTCGGCAGCAATTACGCAACACCGAATCCACAACCTGCTCCCCAGCCCGTGCAGCCTGCGCCGTCCAAACCCAACCCACAGTTGGACCAGGTCGAGCACAAGAACCAGCCCGGACCACAAACGGCGGTCCAAGGCAATACACCGCAAAGCCAGTCTCAGGTGCCAGGGATTCCGGCCGCTGGGGACGAGCTGGGACAAGGCTTTGCGGCTGTAGCAAATTGGCTTGGACAAAGCCCGAACCAGGTTAGAGCGGCAGGAATCGGTTTTTTGGTAGTTGCGGGCGCACTTACCGCATCGGAGATTATCGTCATCGGCCCAGCGTGCGGCGCCACCCTCGGTGCATGTATTGTCGCCGCTGGCGCCGAAGCTGATACCCTTACCCTTATAGGGAAGATGGCCTATTCAGGATACAAGATGGTCAAAACTGGGGAATTAGAAGATAACCCCCTAGCGCCGTAGCCGTAAGCAGGTGACGTATGAATCGGAAGCAACTAGCGATCAGGCTCGTGATCTCTTGGGTATTCTTTGCGTTCGCGGGTTTCATAGTCCTCTTGACGTCGAATGGGTTGCACGACGTGGGCGGGATCATGTTCATGGGTATCTTCATTGCCTATGCAGGCGCACTCTGGACATGGCGATTGATCGTAGTAAATCGACGCAAGTGAATTGAGGACGCAGCCACATCGACGCTGCCACTGGCGGGTCATAGGAATGATTGGGGCCTTTTCATGAGGCATGTGGCAAGAGCGAGCCGGGCAGTAGGAGTGGGAACCGGCCGAAGCACGGGCGGATTTGCCTAACACCCCTCATTGATGCCTGGGCATCGATTGGAGCAGAAGATACGCCATGAATCAGACACCAGAGTCAAAGCGCAAGCTTTCAATTCGCCTGGCCGTCATGTGGGTTTGTATTATCTTGCCAGTGGCTATCTTGTTCCCGCTTGAAGGATGGATACACAGCCGCTTCTGGACGGTCTTTTCTATTGCATCCTTGGCTGTTGATCTGCCGGTCCTAACCTGGCTTTTGTTGCATCAACATCGCTCGGATAACGCCCAGGGAAGTCGGTGACCGCGAGATCTCACAAATCGGCGGAAGAGCCGGTATAGGGCGTCTTGGAGCCGAGGAATGTGTCAGCCCGGTACACGGTTCCGGGCATCGCACTGGGCAGCACCACCGTGGTGACGGATACGGCGGCAATGTGGTGTCCAGCCAGATGTACAAACCCTCTGGCGAGGCGTGGGCAGCCTCGGGGACAGTGGCGGGTTGTTGTAGTTGGCCCCCCACCATCTATCGACTAGACTGGATGTACTTAGTTCCCAATGCGCGAGCAAGGGCCTCATGCACATAGGCCGTCCGCTACCTCACGCTGCGTAGCGGCCGCTGCGGACTGGAGCGGAACCTTTTGTTGTGGCCTGAGAGCAGGCCGCGAGGAAATGCACATGGATATGACGCTTACGGCGGTGTTCGAGCACGACGGCGAGTGGTGGATCGGGTATGTGGCGGAACTGCCCGGCGCCAACGCGCAGGGACGGACCCTCCAAGAGGCTCGCGAGAACCTGAAAGAGGCGGTCGCGCTGGTCCTCGAAACGAACCGCGAGATGGCGCGGCGGGAATCGTCGGGCAGGGAAGTCGTGCGCGAGAACCTGGTGATTGCGGCCCCGTGAAGCGCCAGGAGTTGCTACGCCACCTCCACCAAGAGGGTTGCGTTCTGGTGCGGGAAGGAGGCCGGCACACGGTCTATTGGAATCCCCAGGCCCGGCGGTCCTCGTCCGTTCCACGCCACGCCGAGATCGATGATCGCCTCGTCCGGAAAATCTGCCGTGATTTGGGTGTTCACCCGCCATAGTCACGGTTGGCCCCAGATATCCCATCGGCTAAGCTTGCTCCTAGTGTGCAAAAGAACGGCACGTTGCAGTACGTCAGCCAGGACATCCTGGGCAGCACCACGGTGGTGACCAATGCCGGTGGGAATGCGGTGTCCAGTCAGATGTACAAGCTTTTTGGCGAGGCCCTGCCGGCCACGAGCACCGTGGACCTGGCGATCAGTTCACGGGGCAGCGGCTGAATGTTGCGGCGGCCTTCCGCAAGGGATAGGCTTGGCCGGGGCTGACGGGCGTTGGATGCATCGCTCCTACGGATCGATGACGTTGGCCGGCTTCAGCGCGTACGGCCCTACCAACTGCCTGTGCTAGAAGCCGTTCGGAAGAACCCGATTCGACAGCGGCTCAGGGCAGGCTTCGAGAGGTCCGACAGGAGTCGCGAGCCCTACTCGAACCTCAAGGCGAACGATCGTCGGATGGGCCCTAAAGGAGGCCACTATGTACGAGCGAGTCCTCGTCCCTCTCGACGGCTCCGAATTGGCCGCGCAGGCGTTGCCTTACGCCCGCGCCATCGCCCGGCCTTTGGGCGCCACGGTGGTGCTTTTCGAGGCTGTCCCGACCCTGGCCACCATCATGCGCGACCTCACCTTGGGAGCCCCTTCGGACTACGGAGAAGCATGGGAGGGGAACGCCCGCTTACAGCCGACGCTCGATCAATGGCAGCAGCTCCACGAGCGGGTGCGGCAGGCGGCTATGGGAGAGTTGGAACGGCGGGCGGAATCCTTGCGGGGCTCCGGTCTCACCGTGGACGTGAAGACCGGAGAGGGTGACCCGGCGGAGGCTATTGCCCAAGAAGCCGGCGGGACAGGGCAAACGCTGGTGGTGATGACGACCCACGGGCGTTCGGGCATCCGCCGTTGGTGGGCGGGCAGCGTTACCGATAAGACGATTCGCACCGTCGCCGCGCCCGTGATGGTCATACGCCCGGAGGAGGGGGCTTCGCTCGAGTCCGACGCGCGCTTGGACCGGATCATTCTGCCCGTCGACGGCTCCGGCCTGGCCGAGCAGGCTGTTCCCCACGCCATGGCGCTGGCCAGGGCGCTCGGCGCTCACATCCGGGTCGTCCACACCGTCTCGAGGCCGTTCTACATGCCCGCTGAATCATTCGTCGTGGGGGCCATCCCATCTCCCGTGGCGGATGGCCCAAGCGTTGGCCGGTATATGCGCGACTTGGTCGAGCGTCTGCGGGCCGAGGGTGAGGGCCACGTCGAAGGCGATGTGCTCGAAGGGGATGCAGCGGAGAACATCATCGAGCTTGCGGAGACGTCGCCGGACGCGATGGTGGTCATGAGCACCCATGGGCGGAGCGGCGTCGGCCGCTGGGCACTGGGCAGCGTGGCCGACAAGGTCGTCCGCCACAGCCACCGGCCTGTGCTGCTTATCCGCGCAACTCAGGAAGTAGCCAGCCAGGCCACGTGAGCGGTTGGAGGAATGGCCCCGTCCGGCGCTGGTTATCCTGAGTCCTTCCTGGGCTGAGGCCTTCCCGGGAAGGACCAGGGCTCCAGCTGCAGAAGAATCTCGCCATGTTGGGTCAACGTGCGACTGGAAGCGATGAAAACACGCGACTTCGCTAGAAGAATGGCCTGCAAGGCAGAGGTCCCTGGATTCCGGCGTCCGCCGGAATGACGGACAGGGGCTGTTTTCGAGGCAATGACGGAGAGGCGCGGTTTTCGAAGCAGTGACGAGGCTCCCGCGCAGCCGTGACTGCCAGAGTGGTCGTCAGTCCCGGACCGCCGTGGGCGGGATACGGTCCCGCTGCGTCTTCTCCTCGCCAAGGTAGAAGTACTTGAAGCTTTCGGCGTAGGCCAGGCCGCGCGCGGCACCATTGGCCCGCGCCATCTCCTTCATGCGGCGGTCGAACTCCTCCGTGGGATTGATGACCTGACTCTTATGGGCCTTCAGCGCGCGTATCTTCGTTTCGATGGTCTCGCTGATGTCCACGTAGACGTCGGCCGTGTCGCCTCGTGCGCCCAGGTACAGGTGCTCCGTGATGTGGGGCATCAGGCCCTCGTTCAGCGCCAAGTCCGGGAACATGTGGTAGTCCCGCGCCGAAGGGAACACCGCGTCCATGGCCGCGTCCCCTACCGCCCGGTGGTCTGGATGGTTGATGTAGTTCCCATTCCAACGTTGTGTCGGGTTCTGCGTGATCACCGCGCTGGGCTTGTGCTTCCGGACCATCCGCGTGATGTCCTTGCGGAGCGCCAGCGTGTTTTGGACCGTCCCGTCCTCGTACCGCAAGAACTCCACCGTCTTCACGCCCAGGATGTCGCAGACGTTGCGCTGCTCCTGCTCCCGCTGCTTCGCCAGCTCCGCCGGCACTATGGACCGGTCCGATGTGCCCTTGTCCCCGCTGGTCACCAGCACGTAGACGGCCTCTCGGCCCTCGCTGGTCCACTTAGCGATAGTCCCGGAGCACATGAACTCCGCGTCGTCCGGGTGCGCCACAACGACCATGATCTTGTGCCCCGGTCCCGTGTGTTCAAGTGAAAATACCATTAGAGACTCAACCCTCCGTCGACGCTCAACACTTGTCCCGTGATGTACGCCGCGTCATCGCTGGCCAGGAACGCCACGCAAGCCGCGACGTCTGCCGTCGTCCCGAACCGCGCCAGCGGCACCATCTCCTTGATCTTGTTCTGTAAGTCCTCGGGTATCGCCGCCACCATCTGCGTTTCGATGTACCCCGGCGCGATGGCGTTCACGGTGATACCTCGGGACGCCACCTCCCGCGCCAAGGTCCGCGTGAAGCCGATGAGCCCCGCCTTAGCAGCCGTATAGTTGGCCTGGCCTGGGTTTCCCGTCAGCGCCACGACTGACGACATGTTGATGATGCGGCCGGAGCGCTGCCGCATCATGCCGCGGACCGCTGCCTTCGTGCAGAACACCGCGCCCTTCAAGTTGGTGTCCAGCACCGCGTCCCAGTCCTCCTCGGTCATGCGCAGCAGCAGGTTGTCCCGCGTGATGCCGGCGTTGTTCACCAGAATGTCCAGCCCGCCCAGCGCGTCCGTCGCCGCCTGCACCAGCGCCTCGGCCTCCTCCGCCGTCGCCACGCTGCCAGCCACCGTCACGGCTTTTCCGCCGGCGTCCTCTATCTCGCGTGCGGCTGCTTCCGCCTCCGCCTTCCCGCTGTTGTAGTTCAAGGCTACGAAGGCGCCTTCCGATGCCAGCCGCACGGCCGTCTCTCGACCGATACCCCGGCTGGCGCCCGTCACCAGCGCACGTTTTCCTTCTAGCCTATGCATCGGAACTGCCCATTCGCCCCCATCCTAACCTTCCCCCTCAGGGGGAAGGGACTAAAGGTCTGTGCGAAGCGAGGCTATGCGTCGCCGGCCTCCGCGGTCCCGGCCATCGCACGAACTTGTGCTAGGTCGTCGCGCATCTTCTCCACCAGCTGCGCGTCCAGGCATTCGCCCGCCAGCTTGATGGCCGCCGCGATGCCTTCGGCGTCGGATCGTCCGTGACCCGCGATGGCCAGCGCGTTTACGCCGAACAGGGGGCCGCCGCCGCGCTCCGCCGCCGCCGCCAGATCACGTATCTGCCGCACCGCCGACGAGTCCTGCCC
>JBJKQC010000058.1:0-3109 GCA_046705745.1 Dehalococcoidia bacterium | reverse complement strand
GGTCGGACCACCCGCGTATCCCGGAGGCGTTGGTGGCAGAGATCTCCAACCGCCCGCGTCAGGACGAATACCCGCACTTCAAGGAGCTCATGCGGCGTATCGGCGGCAACCCGCCTCGCAACGGCGTCTGGAACTCCTACCGCAAGAAGGTCATGGGAGACATGGTCACGCCATAGCGGCGGCAGACGGCGTAGAGGCGTCTGATCGAGCGTGTCTGATAATCCCAGCTCCCAACGGGAGAGGCCAGGGTGAGGGAGGGGCGCCTGCCGGGCATTGCGGACGCCTCGGCCCCCATCCTAGCCTTCCCCCTCGGGGAAGGGATCGTGCAAAGGCCTCAATGAACGCCCCTCGCTGTGCTAACCTTGCGCCACCCACATCCGAGGAGGCGCATCCAATGGTCCACATGCTCCTGCCTACGACCGTCGTTGGCAGCTATCCGCAACCCGACTGGCTGTTGGACCGCGAGTCGCTGGGCAAGCGGTTGCCCCCACGCGTCCGCGCCAAGGAACTCTGGCGCGTGCCTCCCTCCGTGCTCGAGCAGGCCCAAGACGACGCGACGCTGCTGGCCATACGCGACATGGAACGGGCGGGGGTGGACATCATCAGCGACGGGGAGCAGCGGCGGGAGAGTTACTCCAACCGCTTGGCCACCTTCCTCGACGGCGTCGATATCGACAATCCGGGCACGGCGCTGGACCGCACCGGCCACCCGAACCCGGTGCCGCGCGTCGTGGGGCCAGTGCGCCGCGCCCGGCCTTGCGAGGTGGAGGACATGCGGTTCCTGCGCCGGAATACGGACCGCGCCGTGAAGATGACGCTGCCGGGACCTTTCACCATGGCGCAGCAGGCGCAGAACGACCACTACAACGACGAGGAAAGCCTGATCATGGACTACGCAGCGGCGGTGAACGAGGAGGTGCTGGACCTTTTCGCCGCCGGCGCGGACGTGGTCCAGATCGACGAGCCCTACATGCAGGCGAGGCCGGAAAAGGCCAAGCAGTACGCGGTGAAGGCGTTGGACCGGGCGCTCCAAGGCGCGCGGGGAACGACGGCGGTGCACCTATGCTTCGGCTATGCCCAGGTGGTGAAGGAGAAGCCCAGCGGCTACTCCTTTCTTCCCCAGCTTGCGCAGTCGGCCGTCCAGCAGATATCCATCGAGGCGGCGCAGCCGGAGCTGGACCTATCCGAACTGCAAGAGCTTTCGGGCAAGACCATCATCCTAGGTGTTCTGGACCTGAACGATCACACGCCAGAGACGCCGGAGACCGTCGCACGTCGTATCCGCGAGGCCCTGCGCTACGTGCCGCCGGAGCGGCTCATCCCGGCGCCGGACTGCGGGATGAAGTATCTGCCGCGAGATGTCGCTTACCGTAAGCTGCGGGCACTGGTCGTCGGCGCGGCCATCGTACGCGAGGAGCTCGGCGGGGAGTCGTGAATGCCGTTGCGGGGACCAGGCCTTACGGGCGCTCTTCGGCGATAATAGCCATGCAGTCATTGAGTCAGAGGCCGTTCTGGTAGCTGCCGCTGCGCGGGCGATCATCGGACGCATGGTCGCCCGTCCAAGGACCTCACCATGGCATCGATCCCTCAGGCAATACGCCAGGCGCGGCCCGGCTTTTATGGCTGGCGCATCGCCGGGCTCTTACTCGGCCCGCGGGCCGCAGGCGTCGGCATCTATGTCGTAGGCAACACGCTATTTGTCATCCCGCTGGAGCAGGACCTCGGGATCTCACGCACGGTGTCGTCGCTGCTCTTTGCCCTAAGCGCCCTGGTCACAGGGATCGCCACGCCGTTCTCCGGCGTGTTCATGGACCGCATCGGTCCTCGCAAGGTGTTGCTGGTCAGCGTGGTGGTGGGAGCCGCCGGCTATGCCCTCTTCGGCATGGCCCACAACATCGTGGTCGTCTTCCTGGTCTTTCTCGGCCCTATCAGCATGACCATGCTGAACATCGCATTCAACGCCTCGTCCGGCATCATCAACAACTGGTTCGACCGGCACAAGGCTACGGCCTTCTCCGTACTCCAGGCCGGCGCGGGCCTGGGTTCCTTCATCATTATTCCGCTGCTGACCTTCGCCATCGGGCGGTGGGACTGGCGGGCGGCCGCCTTCATTGCCGCAGGTGCCATCGCGCTCCTCGGGCTGCCGGCAGGACTGCTGGCGCGCGACACGCCGGAGGAGATGGGCCTGCTGCCCGACGGCGACGAGCCAACCTCGCCTACGCCTGATTGGACTGCCGGAGGCGAAGCCTTCGATGGCACCGTGGGGCAGGTCCCACGGGGCGCCGAAGATGCTCCATTCGTGATGACCGGCATGTCGGCGCAGGAGGCGTTTCGCACGCGCAGCTTCTGGATGCTGACGGCCGCCGTGATGCTCATCGGTGGGGGGACCATCGGTATCCAGGTCCACTTCGTGCCCATCATGGTCTGGAAGGGCCTGAGCGAGGGCCAGGCGGGCATCATGCTCACGGGTGTCGGCCTGTCGGGGATGGTGATGGTGATGGCCATGGGGTGGGCCGCCGACCGGTTTGATCGCCTCGCCGTCGGTGCCTTGGTCTGCGTGACGGCGGGCCTGGGCGTTCTGGTAATGGACCTGGCCTCTGGCTCGCTGCTGTGGCTTGCCGTTTTCCTGTTCGCGGCCAACATGGGCATCTGGCCGATAGCCTGGGCCGTGGTGGGCCAGATGTTCGGACGGCGCGCCTACTCCACCATCCGTGGGTACATCATGGCGGCGGAGATAATGGCCACCTTTGCCATCCCGCTGCTGAACGGGCTGCTCTACGTGCGCACCGGCAGCTACACCATCGCGTTGTGGCTGGGCGTCGGCATGTGGGCCGGAGGAGCGCTGCTCATGGCGGCCACGCCCCGGCGGACATATGCGGGGAAGGGTTGAAGGGCTGAGGCACAAAGGCGGAGAGGCACTGGCGTCATGCGGGAAGACAAGAGAAGTGTCTATGGCCAGGCCGGCGGCACTAAACCCGCTCTTACCCGAGGAGGGCGCATCCCCCCGGCCATATTGCTCGCGTTTCTACTGGCGCTAGGGGCTGCCTGCCATTCGTCCGCTCCATCCACGGCTACGCCCTTTCCTTCGCCCGCCGCTCGACTAAGGGTC
>JBJKQC010000057.1:0-4794 GCA_046705745.1 Dehalococcoidia bacterium | reverse complement strand
GCCCCATATACCGCCGCTCACCCCCGCATCCAGCATGGCTATCTGCTTTTTCTGCAATAGCGCCCCGCGGCGCATGGAGTCTCGGTAATTGGAGTTGCCTCCGTCCACGACTATATCGCCAGGTTCGAGCACGTCGTTCAAAGCGGAAATTGTTGCTTCCGTCGGATTTCCGGACGGAACCATTACCCACAGCACGTGAGGAGATGGGAGTAGCTCCACGAGATGTTCGAGGGAGTCGGCTATTTCGAGCCCTCGCCCGTGACCGCTGGCTCTCATGTCTGGGTCTCGATCATACGCGACGACCCGGTGGCCCCCGCGCCTCAGGCGTTCAGCCATATTGCCGCCCATGCGCCCAAGACCGACCATTCCTATGTCCACCGGAGCCTCCTCGAAACCTGCCTGAGACATTACAGACTATACTCAGGCGGCCTGACTGAGTATGTCGCTAAGGGCCGCCACGTGCCACATCATCCTCTCACGAAGTCCCTCGGACCGTGAGCGCACTGGCGCGATGGCCGCTTTCTTGGCAACGATAGCATAAGGGGGTGTGACCCTGTAGATGTGTATCCCTGGGGAGCGGAAGCTCGTAAAACTGGATATTTGCCCCATGCATCGACCGGACTTCTCCTGTACGCTGATGGTCTCATAGCGGGCGCCCACCTGGTTTGCCGGGCCCGTGTCATGCAAAATGGCTACAAACACCACGCATGTTATTCAGTCCTTCCCTCTTCCCGTTCTTGCATTTAGAAAGTAGGCTTCCTTCATGTCCTTGCTTACGAAACACCAAGAGCAGCAGGCAGGCGCTTCGTCTGGAGTACGGGATTTCCTCTGGTGGCTTGCGCTGTTGCTTCAACCCGGCATAGGTATCAAACGGTGGCTCCTCATTGGAGGGTTCGGCGTTCTCCTTGTTGCGGTGGGTATCGCGTTTGTCTTCTCTGTCCCAGTCTCGGCTGCGGTCATCAGCTTGGGGCGCACAATCACGCTTGGCCGGTTCGTTACGGGCATTATTCGCGGAGCCCTCGTCCTATCTGTCGGCTTTGTGCTGATCGCCACATCGGCCTTCATGCTGTACAAGAGAGTGGCCTTCGGTGCCCGGTATCAGCAGAACGGGAAAGTCATCGAAAATCTGAGGCGCCACCGGCTTCGAAGCGCCGGGCCCAAGGTCGTGGCTATTGGTGGCGGAACGGGCCTCTCATCGCTCCTCAGGGGTCTGAAGAACTTCACCCACGACATCACGGCGATAGTGACTGTTGCAGACGATGGAGGCAGTTCTGGACGCCTTCGAGAAGAGCTGGGCATTTCACCTCCCGGCGACGCTCGCCAATGTTTGGTGGCCCTCTCGGAGTCGGAGCCGTTGATGGAGGAGGTGCTCTCCTATCGATTCGTATCTGGTGAAGGCCTCGAAGGACATAACCTGGGGAATTTGCTATTGGCAGCCCTCGTCCACACCCGTGGAAGCTTTCATGACGCCGTCCAAGCCGCTGCCACGTTACTGGCCGTTCGTGGGAAGGTCGTGCCTTCCAGCACTTCCGCCGACCTCCGCCTGATGGCTGTGACCGAACGGGGCATCAATCTGGTGGGCGAATCGGCGATTGGCCATGCTGGCGAGGCTATCGAAGACATTTGGGTAGAGCCCCCTGATGCCCCGGTGAACAGCGCCGCTTTGGAGGCGATCGCTGTGGCGGACATCGTGGTAATAGGGCCTGGAAGCCTCTACACCAGCATATTACCGAACTTCCTAGTTCCAGGGATAAGCGAAGCGGTGGTGTCTTCGGGAGCCCCTAAGGTGTTGGTTTGCAACATCGCCACCCAGCATGGTGAAACTGATGGGCTATCCGCAGCGGACCACTTGCGCGTCTTCCAGCGCCACTCAGGCGTTTCGGTAACGCACTTCCTCGTGAACAACCGGCCTATTCGGGTTGACGAGAAATTCCACCAAGACCCCGTAACCCTTGAGGATGGAGCCGGAGGTTTCGGTGGCATGGTGGTCCGGCGTGATCTGGTGGACGTGGCCTTCCCCACGCGTCACGATCCCGCGAAACTAGCGAGTGCGATCATTGAGTTGGCCCGGCTCGCTCGTCGCCCGTCTTAGGCAGTTGTTGCGATTCCTGGAATGGAATGAGGCTATGCGAGGGGCCGTTGATAGCCTGACGAGACCCTGAGCCCCCATTCGTCGTGCGCTCTTTTGGGCATGTCCAACGGATAGGAATTCAGGGTCTCTTGCGCCATACAAGCTTAATCGTGGCCTAATTAGGCAATAGGGTTCTTCGGCCTGCGACCGCGGCGCCTGCGGCCATCTTGCGCTTCAAGCCAAAAGTACACTTGGTCGTTAGAACGACGAATCACCAATGATTTCCCAAGCGCTTTGGCCGCAGCCCCGAGCCTCCGGCGCACCGCGCTGGCTGTCTCACCGGCGCTGGCTTGCAGGCGCCCTGCTTGCCCCGGCGGGACCTGTTCAATATATCCCATGTACTCCTGAAGTATCTGCGCGCGTTTGCCCGTAGCGCTGTTCGCTTGGGCCTCGTTAATAGGCAGGACCTCAAACTTCGGCATTCACCTTCCTCCCCACAGTTTGGAGATATGCAGTTGTTACTGACTATAGGCGCCAATTACGTAGAGCCCATCATAGCTTTGTCGACATACAAGTGCAACGTCAACACTCGCCCGAAAGTAGCAGTGCCCGTGCTCTATTCTTCGAAATAGTATATGAAGGAGTCCTAACTAATCGGGATGTTCTAACCCAATAACGGCGGTCACCTGAATAGCTCCCAACAGGCCCATGAGAATGATGAGTGCAATTGGCAGCACTGAAGTGCCCCGCGCAAATATCGAAACGTTAGGCCCTTTCTAGAAACGTATGACAAATAGACAACGTAATGGTTGTTCGCTCGATATTTCGACCGGCGTCTCCAGATTCGGCTGGGACAGATCCTCCCCTGGTAGGACATACCGCTTCAGGGCTTGGTAAGTGACTCCTATGGTGCGTTTCACATTCGGACCAGGCTCCGTAATGGTAAATGCCATGGAGGCCTGCTCCTCGCTCCTTCGCTTCAGGACCGTTTGACGAGCGGTCCCTTAGAAAGACCAGCACATGAGGTTGCCCTGTTGCCATAGCCGCAAATCCAGCGGATCGGTTTGAAACAGTGAACGCCTCGGCGAGGTGGGAGGGCTTGTTCTGACCGTGCCGCAGATTACTGGAATAACTCCCGGCCGGTCCAACGGTCGACGGGGAAAGCGCCTTTCTGGCGGCACCGCGGAGGCGAGTTGTATCAACGGCCCGCTTTGGGATGGGATAGCGCTCTCTGCGTTGCATACGTGATAGGATGGGAAGCCCAAACACGTTTTCACACGCTGGAAAGTGCTCATGCGTGTGCCGGAGGAACCTAAACTCATGGCGGAAAGCAAAGTGGCTTGGTCCCAGGTCAAGGTGCCAGACACCTCAGTGAGCGTTTACGAAGCCTTGCACAAGCGCCGGATGGCGTGGAAGTTCGATAACAAGCCGGTCCCGCGTGAAGCGGTGGAGCGGATGCTGAATGCAGCGGTCTGGGCACCGAACCATCGGCTTAACGAACCCTGGCGGTTCTTTGTCCTGGAGAAAGATTCGCCCATCCGCAAGCAGGTCGCTGAGACCATTTACCAGGCGTTGGTCACGGAATGGAATAGCGAGAGGCGTGCTGCTCCGTATAAAGACAAGGTGCTAGACCCCCCCATCGTTATCTTTTCCTATTATCTGGATAACGAAGACTGGTTCGTGGCCAAGGAGAACTACGCCGCGGTTATTGCTGCCATGCAGAATATCAACTTGGCAGGCTTCGCCGAAGGCCTGGCCGTCACTTGGGACACCGGCAGGGTGACCCGAGTCCCCGAGGTGGACAAGATCCTTGGGGCGGAAGAGAACTGGAAAGTCTTAGCGATGCTCTCCGTCGGGTATCCTGGTGAAGAATCCCAATCAAGTCGGACTCCGGTCACCCAGTTCACTCGTTGGATGTAAGCGCTTGGTTGCCACGCAGAGGGGCCGTCCATAACCTAATGGGCCGCCCCTCTCTGAAGAGTGACTGAACCCGATTCATTCACGTCAACATCGTGCCACGTGCGCTCGGCAAGGTCTGTCACCAGTCTTGTGCTCATGGACGAAGCTGAAATGGAGAGCTGACGCAGGCCATGGCGGAGCGCTCCATTCGTTAACTTTTGGTTACGTTTTCATTGGAAAGGCCTGATACCCGTTTACGCCCTCCGTCCAATCCCATAACCTCTAGCTGGCCCGGTAAACCGCCCGTCGCGGGCTCTACGCACGATGGCAGGTTAATCACACGGGGACCGTTATTCGGAGGAATGATGGACTTCTATAAGGCAGAGTACATTTGGATTGATGGCACCCAGCCCACTGCCAAGCTGCGCTCCAAGACGAAGATCGTGCCGTCGGGCGAAGAGCCTCCTGTCTGGGGGTTTGACGGATCGAGCACCAACCAGGCGCCAGGAGAGAACTCCGATTGCGTGCTCAGGCCCGTGTTCAAGTGCCCAGACCCGATCCGTGGCGGCAACGACGTCCTCGTCTTGGCAGACGTACTCCTTACGGACATGACGCCGCACCCCACGAACACGCGGGCCGCCTGTGCGGCCACCTACGAGAAATACAAGTCCCAAGAGCCTATCTTTGGTATCGAGCAGGAGTACACCTTCTTCTATGGCTCCCGCCCTCTGGGCTTTCCCGAAGGAGGCTTCCCCGCTCCGCAGGGCGGCTACTATTGCGGCGTTGGTGCCGATGAAGTGTTCGGCCGCGACGTCGTAGAGGCC
>JBJKQC010000056.1:0-9003 GCA_046705745.1 Dehalococcoidia bacterium | reverse complement strand
GTTCGGGCGACGGCCCGTTATTCTGGCGACGCTGATTGGATCAAGTCTCTCCCTGGCCGGCACTGGGGTGGCGCCCACCCTGGGGCTGCTTATTGCGACTCGAGCGATCGCCGGCGCATTCGGTGGCAGCGTGGCCCCTGCCCAGGCCTACATAGCTGACTCGACCGAGCCGGGCCAACGGGCCCGTTACATGGGAGGTATTGGGGCAGCCATCGGCATGGGACTCGTCTTTGGGCCGACCATTGGTGCGCTCTTGAGTCCTTTGGGCTTTGCGGCAGCGGCTTTTGCAGCTTCGGCAATGGCGTTCGCGAACTTCCTGTTCGCCCTGCTGAAGCTTCCAGAGTCTAACCATCTTCGCCATGCTCGGCATCGGATGACGCCCCGTTGGTTTCTTGACGTGGTACGTCAACCCAATCTGCGCCTCATTTTCGCCGCTACATTCCTGGCAATGCTTGCATTCGTGGGGATGGAGACGACATTTGCCTTCCTGGGGCAAGACCGATTCGGGCTCACGCCGCTAGGGCTGGGCCTCGTGCTCGCCTATGTCGGCATTCTCGTGGCGCTGACCCAGGTGCGGCTGGTCGGGCCAGTGAACGCGAGACTGGGTGAACGCAAGATGGCCATGCTAGGAGCGGTGCTTATTGGCACAGGGTTGTTGCTGCTGCCGGAGACGTCTGATCTTTGGACTGCGGCGACATTTTTGGGGATTGTGGCCGTGGGCCAAGGCCTGCTCAACCCGGCGATTGTCACGCTGAGCTCGCTAGCGGCATCGTCAGGCAGCCAGGGCGGGACCCTGGGCCTGGGCCAAAGCTTTGCGTCTGCCGCCCGGGTCGTCGGCCCCGTGGCAGCCGGCTGGCTTTTCGACGTAGGCTACGGACTGCCTTACCTCGCAGGCGGCGCGGCTGCATTTGCCGCCATCCTGCTCATCGCCAACGTCCGTGGCGTGCCCAACACGGCGTCCTCCGAAGCCGTTACATAAGTGTGTTACCGGAGTACGCGAGTACCGCGGCTAATCCTCATCAGGTCATGTAGCTCAACGTTTCCCTCTCCATCAGGCGCTAGTAGGCGCTAGCCCGCCAGGCAGGCTGACATGAATTCCGCCAGTCAAGGCGGCGCGTCTCCAAGAGAGGGGAAACGCGGCTGGGCAGCGAGCAGGCAAGGTGCCCAGCCAATGCTTGAGACACTCTGGCCGGCGTACTGTCTGGCAACAGTGGAAGCTGTGTATTGAATAGGCGGAATTGGGTCAGACGTTGCGATTGCGAATAGTCTGAGTGCGAAGTAATATGCCACGTAGGTAAAAATACCTAGTAGTCACGTCGGCCGTAGCAAGGAGTAGTTAGGCAAATGGCACAAAGCGACGAGCTTGTCCGCTTTATCACTCGCATCGAGATGGCAAGGCGAGAGCGTCAAGTCTTGAATGAGCGGGTGATCGCTGCAACGGGCTTGACCCTGAACCAGTGCCTCGTTCTATCAGAAGTCCAGCATGAGAACGGGAAATCGACGGTTTCCTCGTTGGCAGCCACCTTGGGAAGGGCCGTTCACACACTGACGTCCGCAGTCAATGGGCTGGAACGCAAGGGCCTGGTGGCGCGGACGTCGTTGCCAGGCGAGGACCGGCGCATTGTCCGTATCGTCATCACGGCGAAGGGATCAAATGCCCTGGCCCGCTTCCGCTCCGCGGCAGGCGATCTGGTTGCGGTCGTGGACTCCAGCCGCCTGGACCGACCGGCACCAGAAGAGGTTCAGCGCTCCTCCGAGGCGATGCTGCGCCTGCTCCAAGGCCCGAAGTAGGGGCCAGCAGAGCGGAGCGCGGGGCCCTGCGGCCATGCAAACTCATAGCCGGCCGCCGATGTAGCGATGGGGCCTTAGCTGTGGGCAGGCGAGGCTTCAAAGTTCACAGGGAGCCACACCTCGAAACGGGTCTGGCCCGGCTTGGAAGAGACCTTGATGTCACCGCGGTGCTTGGGCACGATGATGTTGGAGGTGATGTTCAAGCCCAGGCCCGTGCCTTTGCCCTGCGGCTTGGTAGTGAAAAAAGAATCAAAGACACGAGACTGCAAACCCGCTGGGATCCCAGAGCCTGTGTCCTCCACCTCCACGACTACCCAACTCCCCTCTTTGTGCGTGCGGAGAGTAAGGGTGCCATGCCCCTTCATGGCGTCCACGGCATAGTCGATGAGGTTGGTCCACACTTGGTTCAGATCGCTCCCATAACCGACAATTTTGGGCAGAGCGGCCGCATACTCACGGCGGACTTCGACCCCGTACTTCAACTTACCGTGGAGCATGACCAGCGTATTTTCTATCCCCTCATGGATGTCCACGTTTTGCACAGGAGCTTGATCCAGATACGAGTAGGCCTTCAGCGCCTTCACAATCTCGGAGATGCGGGAGGCTCCCAGTCCAACCTCAACCAGCAGGCTCCGGGCTGTGCGGGTGCTCACCAACCATTGCAGAGCAGGAGCAACGTGTGCTGGCGCCAGGCCTTCAGACATAGTGGTCAAGCTGCGCGCGGTCACGCCCATTTCGACCAGCTCTGGCGCTAACTCCCACGTGGTCTCATGGCCGTGGGCCTCCAGCCAGTCCTCGACCTCCGCTGTCCGGTCTGACCGCTCGATGCTGTCCAGCGGCTGCCGGGCTGCCGTCTGGCGGCTCGCCTCTACATTTTCGAGCAACTGCCACTCATCCGGCGTAAGCGAGAGCTTGGCGATGGCCATAGCTGCATCCCCGTAGCGCCCGAGCATTTCGCCGAGCTGCGCGGCCCCACGTTGGACAGCCGCGGCGGGGTTGTTCATTTCATGTGCGATGCCAGCGGTCAAGGTGCCAAGCTGCGCCATCTTCTCACTCTGGCGCAATAGGGCCTCAGTCTTCCTCCACCGGCTCAAGACCGTAAAAAACATTGCGCGAGTCGCCGACAGGCTGGTATTTAGCAGGTGGTCTAACTGATCCTGGCGGATGCTCAACAGAACGCTATCGGACCGGGCCCTGACGCTAGCTATGCGCGGCTGGTGCTCCAGCAGGGCCATTTCTCCGACCACATCACCCGCGTGCAAGACATTCAAGAGCACGTCGCGGCCGGCTGATGCCTTGAGGACCTCCAGTTCGCCGCTGCTAACCACGTATGCCCGGTCGCCCGCCTCGCCCTCCGCAAAGAGTCGCTGTCCTGCCGAGAGCTGCACTTCGTCCACGTTGTGGCAAAGCTCGTCGAGGTCTTCGGGCGGCAGGTCAGCGAACAGGGGCACGGACTTGAGGATGTCATATTGTGCCATTGTTGTTCTCAATGAAGGGCGGCCGTTGGGGTCGCCCCACCGACCTCTTCCAGGTACCGGTGCACAAAGCTTATGGCGATGGCGCCTTCCCCGACAGCAGATGCGACACGGCGAACTACGCCGTCACGAACGTCTCCGACGGCGAAGACGCCAGGAGCGCTGGTCTCCACCAGGAAAGGGTCTCGGTCGAGCGGCCATCCCTTAGGGCGCTTGCCGTCGCGCATCAGTGCGGGTCCTGTGAGGATGAAGCCCGCAGGATTTCGCTCCACAACTCCGGCGACTAGATCCGTATGAGGCAGTGCTCCGATGAAGACGAACATGGCCGCGGCGGGGAGCCAGCCCTCCACGCCGGTGGCCAGGTCCCGGGTGGCAACAGCTTCCAGACGCCCTTGACCTTGGACGCCCGTCACTTCCTTGTTCGTTAGTACCTCGATGTTATCGGTCGCGTGGATTTGGTCCACCAGGTACTGGGACATGCCCTGCTCAACGGAAGGCCCCCGTACGAGGATGGTGACCTTGCTTGCGTAGCGGGAGAAGAACATGGCGCCCTGGCCTGCTGAGTTGGCCCCGCCGACAACGACGACATGCTCGCCACGGTAGTTGACGGCCTCGGTGGCCGCCGCGCCGTAGTACACGCCCGCGCCAGTTAGCTCATCAACGCCTGGCACCTCCAGCCGCCGTACGGACACGCCTGTCGCGATGACCAACGCGTGACAGGTCAGTTCCGTGCCGTCGATTAGAGTGACCACACGGGCAGGGCCATCGACCCGCACGGAGCAAGCTTCCTGGGCCGAGAGGATTTCAGCACCGAAACGGCGTGCTTGCGCGCTTGCTCTCTGAGCAAGATCGACGCCGCTGATACCGGCAGGAAAGCCAAGATAATTTTCGATGCGCGAGCTTGTCCCGGCCTGGCCCCCAGTAGCCTCTCGTTCGATCATGGCCACTCGCAGTCCCTCCGACGCAGCATAGACACCCGCACCGAGACCGGCAGGCCCGGCGCCGACAATGATGACGTCATAGAATGGCTGCGTCGCCTGCGTCTGGAGCCCAATCTTCGCTGCTAGGTCTCGAATGTGCGGCTGAACGAGCGTCGTGCCGTTGGGCAAAAACACCACGGGCAACCGGGTAGCGGCTCCAGACACATTCAGAACGAGGTCTCGCGCCGTCGGGTCCTTTTCCACGTCAAGCCATTGATAGGGGATGCGGTTCCTGGCTAAGAAGTCCTTTACGTAGTGGCTCTGGGCAGATACGAGCGTGCCGGCGACCCGAATACCGTCGAAGGGAGGCCGGACATTGGCGCGCCAGTCCTCCAGCAGGTCATCCAAGACGGGATAAAGGTGCTCCTCAGGAGGGTCCCATGGTTTCATGAGATAGTAGTCCAGACTCACGCTGTTGATGCTGGCAATGGCCGCCTGCGTATCCGCGTAAGCCGTCAGGAGCGCCTTTTTGGCTTCCGGATAGATCTTCCGCACTTCTTCCAAGAATTCTACGCCGGTCATTTCGGGCATCCGCTGATCGACCAAGAAGAGCGCGATACTTGCATTCCGCGCCTGAAGCCGGCGTACCGCGCTCAGCGCCTCAGTACCGGAGGTCGCGGTGATGGTGCGATAGTTACTCTGGTAGTGCCGCCGCAAGTCCCGTTCCACCGCGTGAACCACCTGAAGCTCATCATCGACGATCACGATATATGGCGCAGCCATGACTCCACCCCACTTCCAGTATTTTGTTTCGCCCTTCGAGCCGCCGTTACTGCAGGCGGTCTCCCTCCGCGCCTAAGGAAAGCTCAATGTTGAGGTCTTTGCGGATGGCGGCAAGCTCACGAACTAGCTCGCCGTCCACGGCAATGTTGCGGTGCACCGCGATAAGGGGCGGTATGCGAAGCCCGGCCTGCAGCGCGCGCTTGAGCTCGTTGCGCAGCAGCGCTGGCGTCAGGTGTCCGGAGACGCGAGCCAGTTCCTCCATCCTATCCGGGAATGTCATGTCCACTAGGAGCGCCTGCGGAGCAGGCTGGTAAGCCAGGAGCTTTTCAAGTCCACCGCCGGTATCGCCGGTGAACCCGAAGGAATGGCCGTCCTTATCCGTGATAATGAAGCCCACGGACGGCAGCGGATGCTGCATGGGGAAAGCCCTCACGGTGTATTGGTCCACCTTGTTAGCTTTTGAAGTGACCAACGGCTGGAGACGGAAGCGAGGCTTGTCTTCGCTGAGGGGCTGGGTCATGTCCGGGTAGACGTTCCCATCCAGGACATGGGAGTACAGGCCATCCAACGTGGCCGAGAGGCCGTGAATCGGCAGTGTCTCTTGGGCTTCCCGCCGTACCAAGCCGACGGTGGGGATGTCGCGGATGTGGTCAAAGTGATGATGGGTCAGGAGCACAGCGCGGAGTCCTAGCAACTCGTCCTGACGCAGGGCCGATGCAAGGCTACCAGCGTCGATGGCGAGGATGTCATCAATGAGAAAACACGAGTGCTTGGTCTCGCGCGTCTCTAAGTTATGCACGCCCAATAGGCGCACTTCCATAGGAGGCTCCTACGTTGTCCTGGCGGCGCATCGTGAAAACAAAGCGTCATACCAGCAGAGTATATAGCCAGTTAGACGCAGAAGGCGGGCGGAAGGTGCCAGCACAAGTAAAGAAACTTGCTAGGCTTCCGCCATCGACATGACGCAACCGTCTTCTACAGAAGATCCCAAAATCGAAGCGCTATGGCGAATGGTGCTCACCGAAGGCCATCGCCATCCTGCGAGAGTTTTGCCCGGTGCGCCTAAGTGCCTGGTCTGCGAAGTGCCGCTCAAGGGCATCGGCGCTCCGGTTTCGCGAATGTTGGGCCGCCGCCGGTCGCAAAAACCCGAATTTCTGCGATTACTGAGAAGTCCAGCTTCCCCCGGCGGCGCCGAGGTAGATGTGGCGGTCCTATTTGCTGACGTGCGCGTCTCGACGGGAATTGCTGAGCGAGTAGGGCCTCAAGCTTGCGCGGCGCTGCTCAACCATTTCTATAAGGCCGCTATCGACGCCCTGGTGCCCCGAAGGGCGCTGATCGACAAGATGGTGGGCGACGAGGTGGTAGCGCTGTTTATCCCGGTGGCCGGGCCGACGTATCACAGCGAGGCTATCGAAGCGGCGGTGGACCTCCAGCGTGCGGTAGGGGTTGGCTCGGCGGAAGGCCCTTGGCTGCCGCTAGGGGTAGGGGGCCATTCAGGTCCGGCTTTCGTGGGGAAAGTGGGGGTTGGCACCATCTCCGACATGAGGGCCCTTGGAGACACGGCGAACACCGGGGCCAGGCTTCAGGCAGAAGCCAAGGCGGGGGAGATTGTGCTGAGCGACGAGACCTTTCAATCAGTGGCGCCGCAGTACCCGGACCTGGAGCAGAAGACGATTAACCTGCCGGGGCAGAGAAGGGTCCATCGTCGTGCGCGTGCTCCGTCCAGGTCGGTAGCCGACGACTGATCGTCGGACGGCTGGGCTCTTGGTGCGCAAGAAGGGAGGTGGTGGGCCGGGGAGGATTCGAACCTCCGACCTCAGCTTTTTCAGAGCTGCGCTCTAACCGACTGAGCTACCGGCCCGGGGGTATGTATCTTACCAGCGGGATGCCATGACGCGCTACTTGAGCGCTGCTCGGTCGGGCATCGGAAGTAACGCAGCTTCGGATAGGTAGCGGATACTGTGTAAAGAAGAGGGGCTGGCCAATTTGGCCAGCCCCGGCACCTTAACCGGTGAATAGTGGAAGGAAAGCAGACCGCCAGGGTCCCGAAGGACTGCAAGGCGCGCTTTCTCACACGAGGGAGCCAAGCTCAACCAATCGTGCGATAGGTAGCGCCTTCCTGAACGGACCGACCTAGGATATCCGCCGAAGCAGATGCTCCCTAGAAAGGAGGTGATCCAGCCGCACCTTCCGGTACAGCTACCTTGTTACGACTTCGTCCCAGTCACCAGTCCCGCCCTCGGCGCAGGCCTCCTTGCGGTTGGCTGTGCGACTTCAGGCGTTACCGGCTTCCATGACGTGACGGGCGGTGTGTACAAGGCCCGGGAACGTATTCACCGCAGTAATGCTGACCTGCGGTTACTAGCAACTCCACGTTCATGCAGGCGAGTTGCAGCCTGCAATCCCAACTGAGGGATGGTTTGAGGGATTGGCTCCACCTTGCGGTGTGGCTGCCCGTTGTCCATCCCATTGTAGCGTGTGTGTCGCCCAGGACGTAAGAGCCATGATGACTTGACGTCATCCCCACCTTCCTCCTCGAATTACGAGGCAGTCTGACTAGAGAGTGCAACTAGTCACGAGGGTTGCGCTCGTTGCGGGACTTAACCCAACACCTCACGGCACGAGCTGACGACAGCCATGCAGCATCTGTGGCGGCTCCCCGAAGGGTCCCCCAACCTTTCGGCCAGGGTACCACCGTCATGTCAAGTCCTGGTAAGGTTCTTCGCTTTGCATCGAATTAAACCACACGCTCCGCTGCTTGTGCGGGCCCCCGTCAATTCCTTTGAGTTTTAGCCTTGCGGCCGTAGTTCCCAGGCGGGATGCTTAACGCGTGAACTTCGACACAGGGGGGGTCGATACCCCCTATATCCAGCATCCATCGTTTAGGGCGTGGACTACCCGGGTATCTAATCCGGTTCGCTCCCCACGCTTTCGAGCCTGAGTGTCAGGAACGGCCCAGAGCACCGCTTTCGCCACCGGTGTTCCTCCTGATATCTACGCATTTCACCACTACACCAGGAATTCCGTGCTCCTCTACCGTCCTCAAGCTGAGCAGTATCGGCAGACCTCTCCAAGTTGAGCCTGGAGCTTGCACCACCGACGAACTCAGCCACCTGCGCTCTCTTTACGCCCAGTAAATCCGGACAACGCTAGCCTCCTACGTATTACCGCGGCTGCTGGCACGTAGTTAGCCGAGGCTTATTCCTGGGGTACCGTCGGATGTCTTCCCCCAGAAAAGGAGTTTACAACCCGCAGGCCTTCTTCCTCCACGCGGCGTCGCTGCGTCAGGCTTTCGCCCATTGCGCAAGATTCCCTGCTGCTGCCTCCCGTAGGAGTGGGGGCCGTGTCTCAGTCCCCCTCTGGCCGGTCGTGCTCTCACACCGGCTACCCGTCGTTGGCTTGGTGAGCTGTTACCTCACCAACTACCTGATGGGACGCAAGCCCATCCACTGGCGCCCGAAGGCTTTAGTCCTCAGCCTTATGACCAAGGACCACATGCGGTATTAGCTCGGATTTCTCCGGGTTATCCCCCACCAATGGGTAGATTGCTTACGCGTTACTCAGCCGTCTGCCACTGACTTCCCAGCCGAAGCCGGGTCGTCCGTTCGACTTGCATGCATTAGGCGCGCCGCCAGCGTTCGTCCTGAGCCAGGATCAAACTCTCAACAAATTTGGGTCTTGGGTAAGACCCTGTTGTGTTCAATCCTTGAACGTAACTCAAATTCCCGCCCCACGGGTGGGGACGGGACTCTTCCGGCGAACCGGAAGAGGGCGCTTTCCTTCCACTATTCACTTGTTAAGGTGCGTCCCCCTCACGAGGGAACCCTACAATATTAGCCCTTGGGGAACTGTCCGTCAAGTGGGAAGGCCCCTAGAACCCGCTTCCACAAAGGACGGCGGCCAACAGGCCGCCGTGCGTAGAAGCAACTTAAATAGTCTAGCTAGGGCGAGCGAGAGTGTCAACGGTGCGCGGGGGCCAGCCAGTGACTTTGGATTCTCAGCTAGGGCTCCGCATCGCCAAGCACTGCGGGGCC
>JBJKQC010000055.1:0-3475 GCA_046705745.1 Dehalococcoidia bacterium | reverse complement strand
TATCTCATACGGGACGCGATACGGTGCGCCATGGACGTGTCGGACGGGCTCGTCGCCGACCTGAGGAAATTGGGCCGCGCCAGCGGGGTAGGGGCGAAGGTCGACGCGTCTAAAGTTCCCTTGCCGCCCGAGCTGGAAGAGGTGTTCCCCGACGACGCATTACGTCTGGGGCTCAGCGGGGGAGAGGACTACCGCCTCTTGTTCACCGGACCGCGCGCCATCGTCGAACGCGTACTGGCTGAAATTCCTGGTGCTGCCATCATCGGCGAGATGACGGCCGATGAGCCAGGGACCGTGCGGGTGGTCGGCGAGAACGGAGAAGAGGTCCCGGTCAGCCAGGGCGGCTGGGAGCACCTTCGGTGATGAAGGCGTTCAGGGCGGTCACCGAGAGCCCAGAGGAGACTCAGGAATTAGGCAAGCGCTTAGGCGCCGTCCTGGAGGCCGGAGACCTGCTCCTGCTCCAAGGGACATTGGGAGCGGGTAAGACTACGCTGACTCAAGGCATCGCTTGGGGGGCCGGTGTCACCGGCTACGCTCACAGCCCCACGTTTGTCTTGGTCCACGAGTACGAGGGCCGTGTTCGGTTGTACCATCTGGACCTGTACCGCCTAGAAGGTGGGGACTTGGAGGTCCACGACCTAGGCATCGAGGAGATGCTGACGGATGGCGCGTGTGTCGTGGAGTGGGCTGAAAAGGCGCCGGCGGTATTTCCCGAGGAGCACTTGTACGGGCTCATCGAGTTCGGCAACAGTCCAGACCAGCGCCTCCTGACGCTAACCGCGCGCGGAGACCGGTACGAGCGTCTGCTTGCCCGGCTGCAACATGCCTTGACTACATAGGAAGCACTTGTACCTCCTCATTGACACTGCCACTCGCTTTGCCTCCGTGGGGCTTTGGTCGCCCCCGGATGCGTCCTTGATCCGGGTGATAGGCTGGCACTCGCGGCACAACCACACCGCGGAGCTCATGCCCGCCATCGAAGACGTGTTGCGGACGGCGGGTGCCGTGCCGGCAGATATCCGAGGGATTGGCGTTACTTACGGTCCCGGCGGCTTCAGCGCACTACGGGCTGGCCTGGGCGCGGCCAAGGGGCTCGCCTTTGCGTTAGGTGTACCCATGGTTGGCGCTAGCACTCTGGAGGCAACGGCCTACGCCTACCGTGACGTAGGTTGGCCGGTGTGCGCCGTGGTCGAGGCGGGGCGTGACACGGTGGCTTGGGCGCGGTTTCAGCAGACCCCAGCGGGCTGGCGGCGGCGCACGCGGGATGGAGTCACACCGATTGCCCAGCTGCTAGCGACCCGCGGCCGCCATACGTTGTTCTGCGGAGAAGGGGCACTAGCCCACGCGGGGCGATTGCGCGAGGCGCTGGGATCGCGTGCCCATTTCGCGTTAGAGGCCATGCCGTTGGCCAGGCTCCAGGGACTGGCCGCTCTCGCCGTGTCTCGATTGGAGGCTGGCGAGAGCGATTCGGTGGCGGGCATGCAGCCACGCTACTTGCGTCCGCCGGGGATCACGAAGCCTGCGCCGCCACGGCCAGTACGTCCCGGCGCTGTGGCAGGACGCAGACAGACAATGACCGGGACCCGCTAACTTTGGTTGGCGCCGTGCCGACGCAGCCATACGAGCGCAGCGAGCGAAGCTAAGACGGCCAAACCCCAGGACGAAACGGGCCAAAGGCTGCCGACTCCATCTAGGTGCGGCCCGATAAAGCCGCCGAAGACAAACGGCCAAGTCCAGAAGCCCAAGACATGAGCGGGCCAGGCGAAGGGGGCTACGAGGAGGAGGAGTGCGGACAGCCCAAGGAGAGCGAAGCTCGCCTGCTGGCCGTTGTTGCCCTGGGGCGACTGACTCTCTTCGCTGGTCAGCCCCGGTTGGGACGTCTCTTGCTGCGCCGGTGGCGACTCGGGCTCTGGCTCGGTCGTGCCGGCGCCGGGAGGAGCGCTGGCATCGCCGGACGATGTGCCGGCCGGTGGCCGCTTGGGCATAATGATCGCCAGCGCAAGGTAGAGGACGATGCCCACGCCGTTGAGCAGAGCGGCAAGGACGAAGAGCACGCGGACGACAGTAGGGTCTATCTCGAAATACTCGGCTAGGCCGCCCGCGACGCCGAAAAGCATCTTCTCTGTGTTGCTACGGTAAAGCCGCCGTTGTCTCATGCCGCACCTCCAGGGGACGCGCCGGTGTCCCCAGCATATGATGAGCGTGTAGCGTGGACAACCCTCGCTGTTGGTAAACATCCAAAAGCGAGGGTCGGGACTTGCCCCACACCTGGGGCCGCGACCGCTAACTCGCACCCAGCCGCACCGCGCGGCGGCCGTGCTGGCAGGTCAGGTATCTGCCGTATGGTGGCTTCTCTGGAACGCTGTTACGCTCAGAGCGGGCGAGCATCGGCGTTGGCTCAGCCGGGCGGCGGAAGCTGCCACCGCCCCCATCCGCGTTCCGTGCCGCCCGGGATACCGTCGTGAAAGAGGTGATCATGGCCACCCCACCGCGGAGCCGAGGGACGATGCTGGGCATGATGCAGCACTCGCTCTTCGCCCGCGTGGTGCTGGGGCCGACGCAGGCGTTCATCCACACCGAAGAGGTCGGGGCCATCGTGCTCCTCCTCGCCACGGTCGCGGCCGTCGTCTGGGCCAACTCGCCGTGGTCGGCGGCGTACTACGCGGTGTGGAAGACTGTCCTCACCGTGGACGTGGGGGTTTTCCAGCTCTCGGAGACCGCCGGGCACTGGGTGAATGATGCCCTGATGGTCTTCTTCTTCTTCGTGGTGGGGCTGGAGATCAAGCGGGAGGTCGTCCACGGCGAGCTTTCCTCGCGCAAGAAGGCGCTCCTGCCGGCGCTGGCCGCAGTGGGAGGCATGGTGGCCCCGGCACTGCTCTACGTCGCGTTCAATGCGAAAAGCGGCGACGTCAGAGGCTTTGGCGTACCGATGGCTACGGACATCGCCTTCGCTGTCGGCGTGCTGGCGCTGGTGGGCCGGCGCCTCCCCAGCGAGCTGCGAGTGTTCCTCCTGGCCCTGGCGGTGGTCGACGACCTAGGCGCAATCCTGGTCATCGCCATCTTCTACAGCCAGGGGATCAGCTGGGTCCCGCTGCTGGTAGCGCTCGCGGTCTTCGCGGTCATCGTCGCTGCTCAGCGCTTCCAGGTGCGGCTGATTCCCGTGTACTGGATACTCGGCGCTGTGGTATGGGCCGCCGTTCTGGAGTCCGGCATCCATCCCACCATCGCTGGGGTAGTGCTGGGCCTCGTGACGCCGTCCTCTCCCTATCTGCGGCCTGACTGGTTCGCTGAGAAGGGGCAGCAGGTCGTGGACGCCTATCGGCACGCCCTGCAATCCGGCGACACGGAGCTAGCAGAGCGGCGACTTGGCGAGATGGAAGAGCTGGTGCGGAGCACGGAGTCGCCCCTGGAGCGGCTGGAGCGATTGGTCCACCCGTGGACCAGCCTGGTTGTCCTGCCGGTGTTCGCCCTGGCC
>JBJKQC010000054.1:0-10446 GCA_046705745.1 Dehalococcoidia bacterium | reverse complement strand
CCCGCTATGCGCCGCCGCCCGGCCAAGGCAGAGTGTTGATATTCGGCACCTGGGAGAGGCGCCATGGAAGCAAGTCTTGAGCTGCGCAGGCTAGTGAAATACGTAGACGAGCAGGGCGACATCCGCTATGAGCTCGCTCTAGGCGGCACGTTCGATGATGCGCCCGGCCCGGACCAGATGCGAGCAGTCCACCATGCCCTCGTGACCTATTTCGATTCCGAGGACTGGCTTGCCGCGCGTCGGCAGGAAATGCCCGGCGTGTAGGACGGAAAGGGCGCAGGCCTTGGTCAGTGTGCCGGCTACACCAGCGGGTGGACGATCAGCAGGACCAGGAGGCCGATGACGATGAGGCCGTAGGTAATGACGGCGCCCGTCACGAACTCGGACCCTCCGGCCCGCTGCAACGTACCCCGTGAGACGTGCGTGGTCACGGCCGCGACGATGGCCCCCAACAACGCAAGCTCAGCTCCGGCCCCAACCCCATTCATTGCGGCCGTACTGCGTGAAACCACGGCATCCGCCGGCACATACGCTGAAACAAGCGCTCCCAGTCCCATCCCTACCGGCAGCGACGCCAGCAGCCAGACCAATAGCCCTTTTATGATCTTGCGCATGGTCCCGGTCCCATGGTAAGCATCGATTGAGCGACGGGCATTGACACTCCCCTCAGTAGAAAGAGGCTAGCGGCGCTCGTAGTCCCGGCGAGGGGGACGGCGCTCTCCGCCGCGCTCGCGATCAGGCCCACCACGACGCTCACGGTCGATCCCGCGCCCGCCGCCATTGCGGCCGCCCGCGCCTGACGCCGCCGCCTCACGCGCCTCCTCAGGCGACTTGCCTTCCAATACAGCCCTGCGCGACAGATTAATCCGGCCCATGCGGTCGATCTCGGTCACCATGACCTCGACTTCGTCGCCGACCTTAACCACGTCCTCGACACTCGGCACGCGCTGAACGTCCAACTCGCTGATGTGCACGAGGCCTTCCTTGCCGGGCAGTATCTCCACGAAGGCGCCAAAGTTCATGAGCCTGGTCACCTTGCCCGTATAGGTCTGACCGACCTCCACCTCCTTGGTGAGGCCTTCCACCATCCGGATCGCCGCCTCAGCAGCCTCTGCATTCGTTGCGCCGATCGTCACCGAGCCGTCGTTGTCGATATCGATAGTGGCCCCCGTGGCGTCGATGATGCCGCGGATGGTCTTGCCGCCGGGGCCGATGACCGCGCCGATCTTGTCAACCGGGATCATGATTCGCGTCATCCTAGGAGCGTTGGCGTTCAGCTCAGCCCGCGGCGCCGCCAGCGTCTGGAGCATATGCTCCAGGATGAACGCGCGCCCGTCTTTCGCCTGCGCCAGCGCCTGCCGGAAGACCTCCTGTGTGATCCCTGTCGCTTTGATGTCCATCTGCAGGGCGGTGATTCCGTCGCGGGTACCGGCGACCTTGAAGTCCATGTCGCCGAAGAAGTCTTCCACGCCCTGGATGTCCGACAGCACCTGGAAGTTGCCCTGGTCGTCCGTCACCAGGCCCATGGCAATGCCGGACACGGGCGCCTTAATGGGCACGCCTGCGTCCATGAGCGATAGCGTGCTTCCGCAAACGCTGCCCATGGACGTACTGCCGTTGGAGCCTAACGCCTCCGACACGAGCCGGAAGGCGTAAGGGAACTCCGTTTCGTCCGGGATGACCGGCAAGAGCGCACGCTCGGCGAGTGCACCATGACCGATCTCTCGCCGGCCCGTCCCAATGCGTCGGACCTCACCGGTCGAATACGGAGGGAAGTTGTAGTGGTGGATATATCGTTTCGTGTCTTCCGGGCTCAGGCCGTCCAGTTTCTGCTCCAGGGTCAGCGGCCCCAATGTGGCGATGGTCAATATCTGCGTCTCGCCTCGTTGGAAGAGGGCCGAGCCGTGGGTGCGCGGCAGAATGCCCACCATACTGGAAAGCGGACGTATCTGGGTGAGGCTGCGCCCGTCTGGACGCTTCTTCTCGTACAGGATCTTGGCCCGCACCATCTTCTTCAAGACATCGTCGAAGGCCTTCGCCACGGTCGCCGCACCGAACTCCTCACCGAACTGGGCGATGGCGTCCTGCTCGATATCCTTGATGACGGTATTGCGCTCCCCTCGGCCCTCACCGCGGTCGATGACCGCGCCGATGCGGTCCTTGGCCAGCGCCTCCACTTTCGCCAGCAGCTCGGACGGTGACCCTTCCGCCGTCTTCACCTCGGACTTGGGCCGCCCAAGCGCCGCCACCAGTTTGTCCTGGAGCTCAATGACCCGAACATTGTTCTCCTGGCCAATCCGCAGAGCCTCCAGGACAAACTCTTCCGGCACTTCCTTGGCGCCTGCCTCGATCATGATGACGGCGTCCCGGCTGCCGGCGATGGTCAGGTCCAACGCGCTCCGGCCAAGCTGCTCGAAGGTGGGGTTGATGACGTATTCGCCGTCCACGTAACCCATGCGCGTGGCGCCGACAGGTCCATTGAACGGGATGTCCGAAATGGACAGCGCGGCCGACGCTCCGATGATGGAGAGAATGTCCGGCTGGTTGACGTGGTCGACGGACAGCACCGTCGAAATGACCTGTACCTCATTGCGCATCCCCTTGGGGAAGCGCGGGCGCAGAGGGCGGTCGGTCAAGCGCGCGGCCAGTGTCGCCTCGGTGGTCGGCCGGCCTTCACGTCTGAAGAAGCTGCCGGGAATGCGCCCGACGGCATACAGCCGCTCTTCGTAGTCGACCGTGAGCGGGAAGAAGTCCATTCCCTCGCGCACGCCGCCCATGGTTGCCGTGACCAGCACGACGGTATCGCCATATCGGATGACGACCGAGCCGTTCGCTTGCTGGGCAAGGAGGCCGCTCTCGATGGAGAGCGTCCTTCCTTCCAGCTCCATCTCAAACTTCGTGGACATATCTAGCTACTCCTCTTGTCCATGCTCGTGAGGAGAAGCCGGCGTTGAGCCAAGTGTTGGGAAAGGTCTCGCCCTGCGTCCAAAACGGGAAGCAGCACCTGATAGGTGCTGCTTCCAACAGGACTACCTTCGGAGACCGAGCCTGTTTATCACCGTCCGGTAGCGCGTTACGTCCTCATTGGCGAGGTACCGCAGCAGGCGCCGCCGCTGGCCTACCAGCTTCAAAAGGCCTCTGCGTGTCGCATGGTCCTTATGATTGCGGCGGAGGTGATCGGTCAGCCCGCGTTTTCTCTCGGAAAGGAGTGCCACCTGAACTTCTGTGGAGCCGGTATCCCCGGGCTTTTTTGCGAACTCCCCAATAATGCGTTGCTTGGTCGCGCTGTCTAGCATATCTTCGCGAACCGCTCCGTTTTCTTCCGCTCTCTTTGTTTACTCCGCGCCATTATACACAGCGTGGTGGCCGAGTGAAAGATGCTGCGGCCCGTCACCCGGGGGCCTTCCGTTCTCAGTCAGGGATGTCACCGCCAAGTGCCGCGTGTCCGGAGGGCCGGTGATGGGTGATAGGGTGAGAAGGTGACACACGGTGATAAGGGGGACCAGACACCTCCGACCCGCAACAACCCCCAAAATACCCGCAAACGATGCGCAAATCATCCGCAACGCACGCAATACCTGGATGCTTTCTAGGTGGCCACGGCCTGGTTTACGGGAATTGTGACGCGAAACATTCGTGCAATTTTTCTCCGGCACGCCGCGGTGATCGGAACCGCGGCAAAGGCGCAGCAAAGCGCAGCGGACGCGCAGCAAGGCCGCAGCAAACCCGAAAATAACCCGCAGCAAACCGCAGCAGCGAAATGGCCTGGGCTTGGCCACGGCCTGGCAGACGGTCGAAGCGACCCGCAGCATTGGCGCAAAATTTATTTTTGAAGCGCACTTGCTGGTGAGTAGCAAGTAGTGAGTGGTAAATAGTGTGGCATTTTGGAAAGTACATTTGTTCTATAATGCCACGACGTGGCATTGCGGGGGAAGAGGGTGGCCAGGGTGAAAGGGTGAAGAGGTAGGTGAAGGCCGGGCGGCGCACCAGAGTCCCCGCCGCCACCGGTTTCTGGCTGTGGGCGCCAGCCGAATGTCTCGTGAACGAGCCCGAGGCCGGCAAAGGTGGCGTGGACCATCGTCATCGTCTTCAGCACGGTCATCGAGGCCATCCTCTACCTGGCAGCCCGGCAGTCGCTGCACATCGCGGAGCTTGGCCGGTGAGGGTTGCACCGGTGGGCGGGAACTTTTCGCGCGCTGGCGACATGCAACCACAGGCCGGAGCAAAGAAGGCATGGAGCGTGCGGAAGGCCTCTTAAGCTTGCGGATCCCTCCACCCGCAGCACGACCCACCTCGTAACCGCTGCACCTCCTGACCTACCCTACCTCATAACTCGTAATTGCAATGGGAGGCTGCCTACTGTCGGCCTTTGTGCTGGACCGCGAGCCAGATGACAATTGCAATAAACACAAAAATTAGCCCAAATATGAAGTAGGCTCTCATATCTTGGGCCACGTTACGCAACCCGATTCGCGCCAGAAAGCCTAAGAGTATGAATGCGAGATCATAGATGAGCGAGGCGATAGCCACACCGACGATGAAGCGCAAATATGGCAGTCGCATCGCTCCCGCAACCAGAGAAGGTACTTGTAGCAATCCTGGTGTCAGTCTTACCATGGCAACGGCCATAACAGTCCGCTTATTCAGCCTGGACCTGAACTGCCCATAATCCCGGTCCATTCTTGAGGAACGCTTCCTCAACCAGCCAACGACAGTATTACCTGACATGGAACTAATCCAGTACAAAATGGCCGCCCCGCACTCATTTCCAATCAGCAATATGAGGACAGCAACCAGCACATGAGTAGACAGTGGGCCGGCGTAATAGCTCGCGAGAAACAGGAAAGTTTCTAGCACGAAGAAGAGAGGAACACCGATATCGCTCAGGATTCCCAGGAGAAACAGCGCGGCTAGGCTGCCGGGGTTCCCCAAGTTGACCGAATAGGTCAGTTGCCCAAGAAGGGTATGAAACCACTCAATCAGTGTCTGTCCACCATCATCTTTGAACGGGCTTGTTCGACACCATGCCAGACTCCTTCCTGACGGGAGGCTTCCAAGGCCTGCCAAGCACTTGTCGTGCTACCTGGCTTGGCGTGTGAAACAGCGCGCGCCAAGAGGATCGAACCACCTCAGACGGGGTAATCAATCCTCGCCTTCTGGCCGACGAAACAAAAACAGTCTGACGCGTCGCGATTGCTTCCCGCAGATTGTTGGCAGTGCTACCGGGGAACATGGTGTAGCATGTGCCTATTTGGCCTTTCAAATGAGCGTCACTACCTCCTATGTCCGCCAGTGTGGTTAAGAGAGGGTCACCGGCATTAGAAGTCCGAGACCCCTTAACCTCCGCACCGCTGAGAGGCAACGCCGCAGTCCCCGACATCAGTTTCGTCAACGCTCGGCGGCCGACGCTCGGTACCCATGGCGAGAAGGGATGCGGGATGATGCATAACCCCCCGAGCTTGACAACCCGCTCCGTAGTCCAGAGAACCGGGCGAAGGCTTGGCACCTGATCTTCTATGAATAGCGCCAGCAGATGCCCCCATAAGGTATTAACTTCCGCCCCGACAATAACCTCTAATGGGAGATTCCGTTGGGCAGCTCGCTCGCGAGCAATGTAGCCGCCGCGGATGGTATCGTGATCCGTAATGGCGATAACACTGAGCCCAGCGGCGACGGCTTCATCAAGCACCTGATCCACTGAAAGGAGCCCGTCACTATACCGCGTATGCACATGCAGATCAGCGGCGTTAGTCGGCTGTTGATACCCATTTGTCAAAATAGTAGATACCTCCCGTAACCAGGCTATCCGGTATGAATAGTCGGGCCCGAGCCCTAACCGGGTGATGAACAACGTTATCGTTGATTTCAGAGGCCGAACCAAAGACGATGTTCATTAATGAGCAGCCATAGGGGTGCCAACTACGTTAATGAAACGGCAGGATGGCACGTCAATCACCATCGTGTGTGTTCCCTTCGAGTTATGACCGACTGTGGGATACCTCTCCATCACCTTCATCACCCTGCTAACACCCCCACCGGCTGCCAGAGAGAGTGGAATAGGAACCACTGAGCCGGGTATCGGCGGACCCATGGTTCCAATGACCAGGCAATTCGTTGGGTGACCTCGGTATGTGCATCTGGAACCGAGTTGATATCTATCGGTGCCCCTACGAAGACCGACCAGCGATTCCTCGCGGTGTGCACGACTCCAATAGGCAGGACGAGTGCACCAGTCTTTTCGGCGAGGTAGCCTGGGAGAGTTGACAGCCACGCCTTCTTACCGAGGAATGTTACCATACTCCGCGTGGTATCTTCCGGCGCGTCAATCATCAGCACTGCAGCTTGGCCCTCTCGCAGCACGCGCATCGCTCGTACTGTTCCTCTGGATCCGTTGCCGACAGTAGCGGGTGCGCTCAAGAAGTGCTGGCGATCGTGCAGCCACCATCTCAATACGTCAGTTCCGAAAGGGCTCGAGAAGATGTGAACAGGGCGAGCCAGACGTGTAATTAGAATATCCAAGCCAATAGCCCAGTTGCCTAGATGTAGCCCAACAAACAAGAGGGGTCTCCCGGATGCAACCGCGGCAGAAAAATACTCCAAGCCGCAGAATGAAATGTCTCCTTGTGCTACTCTCTTCTCTACTTCAGCATGGCTGAGACGAACAAAATCTGCCAGGAATACGCTATAATTTCGCAGCAATTTTCGGACGCTCTTCTCAACCGTTTTGTCATTCTTTTCTATACCCATAGCGTAGCGCACTGCCAAAGCAGCATGGCTATGCCAGTCCCGCCGGAACCAGAATTGGTAATCTCCCCAGGCAGTTGCTATGAGAGACACCAATGGTTGAGGACATAGCCTCATTATACGTGCCATACTTCTTATTATCAGAAGCCTACTCTTTGACATTCGTCAACTTGCATTTGCCGATGGGAAATTAGCCATTCATTTGCTCTTCATCCGAGATTCTCCATATCAACGGGTCTCGCTGTGTTGCAACGAGACCATCGCACTCTACTTCCGCGCCTCGAAGCCTGTCAACTATCATCGCTCGTGTCTTGATCGAGGTTCTGTCGATGAAAGTATCAAGGTTCAGACGGCAACTTCCTGCTTGACCTCATCTTTGCTTTTGCGCCGCCCATTCACGAACTGGACTCCCTGGTAGACGTTTTGCAGCGCACGCCAGATGCCTGGGACGCCAGCAAGGGAGGAAAATGCGATTCCCGAGAGATTTCTCCCCCGATTCGTCATTTCGATACGGGGTCTGCGACCTTCGGTCGAAATCGGCTATGGCGGGGTTGCCCCGCCACCATAACGGATGAAAGTGCTGGGCGAGCGCAACGGGGCGAGATTCTTCGTCCCGATTGCATCGGGACTCAGAATGACAGGAGTGGCGCTACTTTCGAGGCAATGACAAGACGAGCGCCTTGTCTGGGGAAAGGCGCTGGCGTGGACGATCAAGATTCGTCCGGGTTGTCCGCCGTTTCCATGGACCTGTGCATCCGCAGGCCCTGGCGAAGCAGGCCGAGTTGGCCGAGGTCGAACCAGGGCAGGCCGAGGAGCTGGTCCTCCGAGAGGTCCTCAATGGCCTCTATGCTTTTGTATCCACCTTCCACCAGTTGCTTCACCACCGCGCCGCCCCGGCCCCCAGGGATGAGCTCCGCCAGCCTCGCCATTTGCTCGGACTCGTAGTCCCTAATGCCAAAGAAGTCGAGCACTGCCAGCATGGAAGGATTTACTGCAACGCCGTGCGTCTCGATGAACTCCACGTCTTCTTGTGCAACGCCGGCCGCAGCGGCCACCTGCTGGGGCAGCATTCCGCGCTGCTCCCGCGCGCTGCGTACTGCTTCCCGCAGCTCTCGGTCATCCTGCGGAAGCCGCTCCACTTGCTCCATGACGCACCTCCGGCAAGCCCCATTGTAGCGCCTCTCTCGAACGCACCCTCCGATTGCGGCGCGTACAGCCCCGGTTGTATGGTGCGACGGACTTCTCCCTCGCAGTCCATCCATGCTCCCCTGAAGGAGGCTGCTCCTTGAAGATCGCTCGCGTCGAAGCAACCACCCATAACGTCATGGTCCCCGTGCCACTCCTGAAAGAGCCGGTGCCCCGTCCCATGGTCTTCTGCCAAGTGGAGACGGACGAAGGCATCACCGGCTACGGAATCTCCGGGCCCATTCAACGGCTCGGGGTGCGCGAGTTCATCAACCGGGAGGTCGCTCCCAAGGTGAAGGGCATGGACCCACTGGCGACGGAGCGCATCTGGCACCGGCTGTACATCGACCTCAACCCTCGGTCGCAGACCGGCGTCTGGAGCTCGGCCGTCAGCGCCTTGGACATCGCCCTTTGGGACATCAAGGGCAAGATGTTCAAGCAGCCCGTGTGGCGGCTGCTGGGAGGAGCGCAGGACCGCGTGCCCGCCTACATCACCTTCGGCCTGCCCGAATACTCTATCGAGCAGCTCATCGAGGCGGCCAAGTCCTTCGCTGCCCAAGGCCAGGACAAACTGAAGATGGTCGTGGGCGTGGCCGGCGACAGCCAGGACTACCGGGAAGACGCCCGGCGCGTCCGGGCGGTCCGCGAAGCAATCGGCGACGAGGTCCAGCTCTCCATAGACGCCAACTACATGCTCCAGTTCAACAACGCTCTGAAGCTGTGCAAGGCTATCGAGGACTGCAACATCGAGTGGTTCGAGGAGCCGCTGTGGGGCAATGACGCCCGTCTGCTGCACGAGCTGCGCACGCGCACCAGCATCCCCATCTCCGCCGGTCAGAACGAGGGCCACCGCTTCCGCCACTTGGAGTTGCTGATCCACCAAGCGGTGGACATCCTCCAGCCCAACGTGGTCTATGGCGGCGGGTATACGGAGGGGATGAAGATCGCGGGCATGGCCCAGGCATTCAACGTGCCCATCGCCAATGGCGGCGGCTGGCCGCACCACAACATGCACCTACAGGCTGCCGTGCCACACGGCTGGCGCATCGAATACCACTACGTGATGTGGAAGTGCGGCGACATGCTGTTCAACGGCACCGTCGGCCCAGAGCGGGGCTGGACCACGATGCCGGAGCGCCCGGGCCTTGGGCTGGAGCCCAACTGGGACGCCCTGAAGGAATGGCAGGAAGCGTGAGCAATTGAAGAGAGGGAGCCTCGGCCGGTCGGAGGTGCCAGCGAGAAGGGAGGAATCTGTCTGGCAAGGAAGGACGTCCTGCAAGGCCAAGGTTCCGGGACCCCGGCTTCCACTCTTGCCTCCCAACCCAGGCTGGCCGGGGCTCAGCGCCGGACCCCCGGAGTGACGGGAAGGCGCATTTTCTGAGGAACGGCGCCGGTTGATTGACTGCAGACAGGCTACGAGGGACAAGGATCGAGAGACCGACCATACCTGCAAGCTGGCTTTGTTCGTGAGAATCAGCGCTTGTCGGTGGTCTCCAACAGGAGCGCGCCCTCGGATAGCTGGCCGATTACTTCGGGCATTACCTTGAGCAGGACACTCTTCAGGTAATCATTGGACGTATTGCCGCAGGTGACCCAGACAATTTGTGGTGGTGCTCCCAGGCGGGCAAGTAAATCGACAAAGTCTCGGTCCTTGCTCATGATTACGGCATTCTCTTTCCGGGCAGCCAGGACAATGTCTATATCCTTGGCATTGAGCAAACCGAGATTTCGAACATGGAAACCTTCAATGTTGAACGTCCTCGCCATCCATGGCGCCAGGGCCGGAGATAGGTGAGCGTCCAACCAGATGGTTACGCTGCAATCACGGGATGGTCCAGACGGCGACTTGCAAAGCGGAGGGCCGCGAGGACGTCTGCCAATTCCAGATCAGGCAACTCGGCAACCACCTGCTCCGGAGTCAGAGCATTCGCCAGAAGGTCGAGAACATCGGTTACGCGAATGCGCATTCCACGTATGCAAGGCCGGCCACCACACTGCTGGGGATCAACCGTTATCCGCTCATCGAGGTATTCCAAGCCATCCCTCCTCTGGCCACCCAGCTATCAGCGCTTCCGAACCCACCAAGCGTTCCTAGACATGCAGCAACATGAGCCATTATCGCCGACTAGGCTATGCCCTGGCACAACGTGATTCTCCCTGTTCGAGCGGGAACTTCGCGGCTGGTGTCAAGAAACAGCCCAAAGAAAAGGAAGCGCTGGAATGATTCCCAGCGCCTCCTTGCATCGATCCCCTATCCTCCTGTCACTCTACAGCGCGGCCTCGTCACGCTCGCCGGTCCGCACGCGCACCACGGCGTCCACAGGAGAGATGAATATCTTCCCATCGCCGATCTCTCCCTCGCCTGGGCTCCGCGCCGACTCGATAATCACCGCGATTACCGCGTCCTTCATTTCATCGGGCACGACGGTGCGGATAAGGGTCTTCGGAACAGAAGACCGGTGCGTCATCTGGCCGCCCCGGCCGACAAACACCTCAACTCCTCCCTGACGTCCTTGG
>JBJKQC010000053.1:0-4805 GCA_046705745.1 Dehalococcoidia bacterium | reverse complement strand
GCCGCCCACTGTTTGCCGCTTACTGCTCATTGACCAAGAGGAGGGAAAATGCGAGCACTGACCGTGACACCGGGCACGCCCAATTCCGCACGCGTGGAGGACATCCCCGAGCCGCCTCCCAGCGACGGTCCCATGCTCGTCCAGACCTTGACCGTGGGCGTGTGCGGGACGGACCGGGAAATCATCCAAGGGAGCTACGGCTGGGCGCCGCAGGGCAAAGACCGGCTGGTGCTGGGCCACGAGTCCCTGGGCCGTGTCCTGGAAGCGCCCCAAGGAGCGGGCTTCAACCCCGGAGACCTCGTGGTGGGCATCGTGCGGCGGCCCGACCCCGTCCCGTGCGCCTCCGGCGCCGTGGGGGAGTTCGACATGTGCCGCAACGGCCGATACACGGAGCGCGGCATCAAGCAACGCGACGGTTACTGCTCCGAGCGATACCGCATAGAGCCCGACTACGCGGTGCACGTTCCCACGCACCTGGAGGCGGTGGGGGTCTTGGTGGAGCCCGCGAGTGTCGTCGCCAAGGCCTGGGCCCACATCGATAGCATCGGCAGCCGCACCGCCTGGAAGCCCCGGTCCGTCCTGGTCACCGGCGCCGGCCCCATCGGCCTGCTGGCCGCGATGATGGGAGTCCAACGCGGCCTCGAGGTGCACGTCCTGGACCGCGTGACCTCCGGCCCGAAGCCGGAGGCGGTCCGCAGCCTCGGGGCCGCCTACCACACCAGCTCTATAGCCGCTGCCTGTCCCGGCGCCGACATCATTATCGAGTGCACTGGGGTCGGAAAGCTCGTGCTGGACGCCATGGAGCACAAGGCGCCGGGAGGCATCGTCTGCCTGACAGGCCTGTCCTCCGGCGGCAGAGAGATCCGCATCGACCCCGCGGACATCAACCGCACCATGGTGCTGGAGAACAGCGTGGTCTTCGGCTCCGTCAATGCCAACCACCGCCACTACGAGGCCGCCGTGGACGCCCTCGCCAAGGCCGACCCTGGCTGGCTGGAGCGCCTCATCACTCGGCGGCTCCCCCTAGACCAGTGGTCCAAGGCAACTGAGTTGGCCCCATCCGACATCAAGGTCGTCATCGATCCGTCGCAATAACGAGATTTGCCCATGTGCCATCACCCCCTTGTGCGCCGCACGTCCTGATACCGGCCCTATGATGGTGGAGATGGGCGTGCGGTCCCGCTCGGTCGCCACCGACTCGGCCGTCCCCGAATCGGTTGCCAAGGAAGGGCCGCTGGAGCAACAGCCCCGGCCGGCTTCGTGTCCGCTGGACTGGGTGGGAGGAGACTTCCCGAACGGGCCGGCCGTGGCCTTCTAGCATTTCGGTGGCCTGCGTGGCAGTCTATGGCCAAGAGCAGTAGGAGGTTATCGTGAAGGTTGCGATAGTCCAAGAAACGGTGGACCTCGTGCGGCAGGGAGGCCAGCTCGTGGAGGTGCTGCCGAAGCCCGAGTACGACGACTGGCACATCCAGGGCGCCATCAGCATTCCCCTTCGCCAGTTGGACAAGGAAGCGCCGGAGAAGCTCCGCAAGGACCTGCCGGTTATCGTTTACTGCTATGACTACCAGTGAGACATGAGCCCGCGGGCCGCGTGGCGGCTCGAGACCCTTGGGTTCACCGACGTCTACGACTTCAGGCCGGGGAAGGCCGCGTGGGCCGCGGCTGGTCTACCCATGGTTGGCCCCGCAACGGCCAAGCCCCGCGCCGGCGATGTAGCGCGATCGAACGTGCTCACCTGCGGCCTCAATGACTCGGTCCGTTCCGTTATCGAGCAGATGGAGCAGACCGGCCAAGACCTCTGCGTGGTGGTGAACGAAGACCGCGTCGTGTTCGGCAGGCTGCGCAAGGCCAAGCTCGCCGACTCGGATGGGGCACGCGTCGAAGCGGTAATGGAGTCGGGCCCTTCCACCATACGGCCGGACGAGCCCTTGGAAGACATCCTCTCGCGGATGCAAAAACGCAACGTGCCGACCATCATCGTGACGCAGCATGATGGAGTGCTGATCGGCCTGCTGCTCCGTGAGGATGCCGAGCGCCGCCTCCAGCATCCGTGATTTCACGCTGACACCCGGTACTGGCGTCGCCATGCCCCTTGCCGGAACAATGCAACCCGTGGTGCATTGCCAACCGACACGGAGGACTGCCGTCATGCGGGCATTCGAACGAGGACGGGCGCTGGCCCGCGAGCTGGAGCAAGAACTGGCCGTGCCGCCGCTGGACCTGGCGCCGCTCCTGCGCAAGCTGGGCCTGGAGACGGTGCCGTGGCGATTTGGCGGGCGCATCCGGGAGGTGGTGATGGACGGCGTCATCGGCATCGACGAGCGGCTGCCCGAGTCTTGGGTCCGCTGGCTCACGGCCCATGCGATTGGCCACCACCTGCTCCACACCGGCACCAGCCTCTATCTGGAGTCGTGGCAGTGGGTCGACCGCTCCAAGGCGGAGCGCCAGGCGGAGGAGTTCGCCGCCGGCCTCTTGCTGCCGCCCGGCCCACCCGCCTTCACCGGTCCGCGGCTCCTGGCCCGCCGCTGCGGCATCCCAGAGGCCAAGGCCTCCTACGCCATGGGCCTTTGGCGCGAAGCACCGTAGGGGACGCTCGGTTGACGACCGGGCTAGCATAAGACAGTGACTGATGCAGCTCGCGCTTCAGCATTCAAGATAGCCCGCTACCTGCTACTGGCGACATTCCTATACAACATTGGCGAGGGCGCTGTGGCCATCTGGTCCGGCATCGCAGCCTCCAGCCTCGCGCTGATCGCCTTCGGCGCGGACAGCTACCTGGAGGTGGCTGCCGCCGCGCTGGTCCTTTGGCGGGTCAGCGTGGCGGACTCGGAGCGGGCGGAGGCCATCGAGCAGCGGGCGGTGCGATTCATCGGCTGGACGTTTCTGGCGCTGGCCGTGGCGATCGCCGGCGGGGCCGGTTGGACGCTGTCCGGCCACAGCGCCGCGCGGGAGTCACTGCCCGGTATCGTCCTGGCCGCCCTTTCCGTGACGGTGATGCCGGGCCTGGCGCTCTGGAAGTTGCACATCGCCGCCCGAGGCAACCTGCAGTCGATAGCCATCGAGGCCAAGGAGAGCATCGCGTGCTCCTACCTTTCGCTCACGCTGCTGGTCGGCCTGGCGGCAACCGCTCTGCTCGGCTGGTGGTGGCTGGATTCCGTGACGGCGCTGCTCCTGACGCCGTGGCTCGTGCGTGAAGGGCTCGAGGGCATCCGCGGCGAGCACGAAGAGGAGGGCCAGCGTATCTGTTCCTGCCGCGCGTGCCTTTACGGCCTCAAGGACTGCCACGCGCCCTGTTGCACCGGCTAGCCTGCGCGTAACCATCCGGTCACGCCCGCCGCCGCGTCACTCGGTGGGCCAAGGCCGGCGCGCCCTGAGCCGTTCTCGCGCGGTACGCGACTCTCTTGCGTCCCGCGCGCCGGTGGTCTTCTATCACTTCGTTGACGCCCTTCACCCCCTTCCGCTACCATCGTTCCGTAAAGGCCGCGACGGAGACGAGTAGGCGGTGGCGCGGTGGACAGCGAAGCCGGGACGGTGGAAGCCGGCGCCCCAGCCCCGCACGAACATCACTCCCGAGCCGTCAACCGAATTCCCCCACCACTCCACGCACCGCCAGTAAGCAGTGAGCGGTGAACAGTGAGTCGTGAGAGCCGTAGGCTTGACCGGGCAGCCGCCCGTTACAGCGGCGTAGGGTGTTCGCCCCTTCCTTCAAGGGCGAAAGCTATTTTGTCCCTTCCCCCTGAGGGGGAAGGTGAGGATGGAGGCGAAGCGCTTGCCAAGCGCTGGACTTGCCTCCACCTGGCAACACCCTCCCAAGCGTCCCGGCGTGCCGGGGAACGGTGGTGGTACCGCGGGAGTCAATGGCCCGTCCGCCTTTTGCGGATGGGCCTTTTGTTTTGAAGGCGCCGGGACGGGTAAGGGCCTAGTAGGACACGCCCCGTGGCGCCGACATACGCAGCACAGGATAGGTAGAGGCAAGACGTGGTAGACCAAAAGAAACGCTTCGAGCCCATCGGCAGCCGGGTGAACTTCCCGGATGTCGAGGAGGAGGTGCTCGCCCGCTGGCGGGAGCACGACACCATGCACGCCGTGGACAAGGCGCGGTCGGACGCGCCCCTGTTCGTCTTCTACGAAGGCCCGCCCACGGCCAACGGCAGCCCGGGCATCCACCACGTCCTCTCACGCTCTGTCAAGGACATCATCCTGCGCTACAAGACTATGCAGGGCTTCCGAGTGCTGCGCCGTGCTGGCTGGGACACGCATGGGCTGCCCGTGGAGCTGGAGATCGAGAAGGAGCTGGGTCTCTCCTCCAAGCGGGAGATCGAGGAGTACGGAATCGAGGAGTTCAACCGCAAGTGCCGCGAGTCCGTCTTCCGCTATGTCCAAGAGTGGGAGGCGATGACCGAGCGCTCCGGCGTGTGGCTCGACATGAAGGACGCCTACGTCACCTACCACAACAGCTACATCGAGTCCGCTTGGTGGGTGTTCAAGCGCCTCTGGGACAACGGCCTGGTCTACGAGGGCTACAAGGTCACGCCCCACTGCCCGCGCTGCGTCACCAGCCTCAGCTCGCACGAGGTCGCCCTCGGCTACCGGGAGGACACGCCGGACCCGTCGGTGTTCGTTCGCTTCCCGCTCTCCATGACGCAAGATGGCGGCGCAGCGGTACTGCCCCAACTCGGCTACGACGAGCGCGGCTGGCACACGGACGCGCCCGCGCTGCTCGTGTGGACGACCACGCCTTGGACGCTTACTGCCAACACCGCCGTGGCCGTGGCTCCGTCCGAGACCTATGCGCTCATGGAGCG
>JBJKQC010000052.1:0-3315 GCA_046705745.1 Dehalococcoidia bacterium | reverse complement strand
AGGCAGATGCGTTCGAGCCGTGGTCAAGATGGACAATGAGGTCCTTGTCCATGAGCCGGGTGGTGTCTTCATCCGGCCGTTCCCCAAGAAGCATATGGAGAAAATTGCCTGCGTGATTGAGAGAGGGGTCAGGGTCGATCGGCTTTTGCCCGCTCCGGATGCGGTGGTGGGCTGCGACGATGGTCGGCACTTGGGCTGTTATACGGATACCTTTGCGAAGTGTGGCTTCATGCGAGACTTCAGCCGTGTCGGGGTCAAAAGCAGCCAAGGCAGAGACGGCGGTGCGGAGCACATCCATAGGATGGGCCTTCTGGACGCGCTCGATAATCTCGATCACCTGCTGGGGTATGGAACGGGCCTCGCGCAGGGTCTTTTCAAAGGTGTTGAGCTCTGCCTGGGTGGGCAGATGACCGTGCATCATCAGGAACACGGTCTCTTCGAATGTCGATTTCTCAGCGAGGTCGTGGATATCGTAACCACGGTAGATGAGGCGTCCGATGTCCCCGATGACATGGCTGGACTCGGTGGTCTCGAAATAGACATCCCGCAGACCACGCTTCAGCTCAACCTGTTGGACCATTCAATTCCTCCGGGGGTTTCGCGCTTACCTGCGCAGCACGATCGACGCCATGCTACGCTCGACCCTCGATTGCAACGAGGGGCACCGATACACTTTCTAGATGGCGGCGCTGTGAACTTTGACCCGGGCATGGGCAAGGGCGCAGATCAATCTTAGACAGTCGCTTTCGCGACAAGGAGCCTATTTTCAGGGAAAGGCTGAGGACATCCGCGCCAGATGCCTCCTCGATTACCCGGATTCGTGTTCATCACGATGCCGGCCCAAAGCGAGCCGAGCATACCACCGGCTCTCGAAAGGTGTCAACGCAACGCATCGGGTAGCGACGGGCTGGGCTCGATCGAGCGCTGACAGGTGACAGGCGTCCGCACGAGCGGCCTTGCTCGATCAGGCCTGCCCACCCGCGAATCGCTGTGTAATCAAGGTCGGGGTCTGAGATGGGCTTCCTTATGTGCCGGAGCAGCTACCACCCAAGGGGTGTTTCCCACGAAAAACGCGTTTGACACCCCGAACCCGTTAAACGTACCATTAGTAGGCTATCGCCCTTACGGACGGAGGTTAAACATGGCTTGCTCCGTCCTTACAAAACGCCGAATATGACCGGTGACATAGTTGGAGGATTCTGGCAATGGCCAGTCAAAGTGAGATCGTTGTCCGGTTTGCCGGGGAAGGCGGCCAAGGAGTCGTCACGGCGGCCGAGATGTTGGCCCGAGCGGCCACTGGAGTAGGTTATCACGCCCTCACCTTCGCGACGTTCCCATCCCAAATCCTAGGAGGTCCGACTTGGACCCAGGCCCGAGTCTCCAGGACACCGGTGCTCAGCCCAGGAGATGCCATCGACATACTGGTGGCGTTCAACGACGAAGCTTATAAAGAACACCGAGTCGAAGTCCGCGAAGGCGGCGTCATACTGCTGGACCCCTCCGTCACCCCCGACCCCTCCGATTCTGCTCACCGTTGCATCATTGTTCCCTTCGACGAATTAGCCAAACAGACCGGTGAAAGCCGCGCCGCCAACATGGTGGTCATGGGCGCGCTTTCCAAGCTCATCAACATGCCGGTCAACTATTTCAAAGACTTTGTGTCTCAACGGTTCGCGGGACGCGACAAGGTCGTGGAAGCCAACCATGTGGCGCTCGACCTAGGCCTCGCGCACGTGGCGGAAGAGCAACCTATCAGCGATCTCGGCAACCCCGAAAAGCCGAATTATGACCAGGTGTTTATCAAGGGCAACGAGGCGCTCGCCGTTGGCGCCATGCATGCCGGAATTGATTTCTATATCGGTTATCCTATCTCCCCTGCCACGCCGGTCCTCTTGTACATGGAGCGGAATCTGGTAGGCAAAGGGAAGTTCGCTTACCAGGCCAGCTCGGAGATCGAGGCTATAACAGCGATCCTCGGCGCCGGCTTCGCGGGCAAGAAGGCGATGACCGCCACGTCCGGGCCCGGTTTCACTCTCATGGGCGAGGGCATCGGGCTGGGTTGGATGGCGGAAATTCCGGCGGTGATCGTCGACGTGCAGCGAGGCGGGCCCGCGACGGGACTACCGACGAAGACCGAACAGTCCGACCTGCTGGCGGCGCTCAGCCCCGCCCACGGTGACGCGCGGATGCCCGTGATTGCGCCAGGGAGCGTGGAGGAATGCTTCTACGCCGCGGTCCACGCATTCAACTGGGCCGAGCGCTACCAGGGGCCCGTTATTATCCTCAGCGAGCACTCGCTGGCCGAGCGGGCCCAGAACATCCCCAAGCCAGACATCTCTAAAGTGCGAGTTGAGTCCCGCCAGGTCTACGCCGGCCGCAACGGTTATCTCCGCTACGACTCTTGGGAGCTATCCCCCATGCCGGTGCCCGGCGGTGCTGGCGCTTACGTCGCCAATGGCAGCGAGCATGACTCGTACGGTGACACTACCCACTTGCCAACACGCCACATCCAGATGACGGAGCGCCGCTTCAGTAAACTCAAGCTGCTGGAAGACGGTACCTACGAGAGCGAAAAGACGTCCGCGAAGGTAGCGCTGCTTCCTTGGGGCGGCTCCAAAGGGCCGGCACGAGAAGCGTATGAGCTTCTGATGCGAGAGGGTGTAGACATAGCTTGGTACTACACCATGTTCATAAGTCCGCTCCCCCCTGCCCTGCTGAACGAGCTCAAGAGCAAAGACCTGGTCATTGTCCCCGAGCTAAACTTCCTCGGCCAATTCGCGGGCGTGCTCCGCTCCTTGGGAGTGAAGGCAGAGGCCATCACCCAATACACGGGTCTACCATTCCACTCCGCGGAGCTGGCCGGCCGAATCAAGGACCGGCTCGCGGTGGGCAAGCAATCACAGGCGGTGAAAGCGTGAGCGCAAAGAACCCTGAATACGACTTCAAGTGGTGCCCAGGCTGCGGCGATTTCGGCGTGCGAAGGGCGCTTGAGTTTGCGATGGAGGAGTGGAACATCAAGACCGAGTTCCCGATGTCCCAAAATGTCGTGGTAGCTGGCATCGGCTGCTCGGGCAACCTCGTTCACCTGCTGGAGGGCGATCAACCCTTCGGCTTCCACGGCATCCACGGCCGGGCGCTCCCGGTCTCGCTTGGCGTGAAGATGGCCAACCCAGACCTGAATGTCGTGGTTGTTGCCGGAGACGGCGACTTCCTGAGCATCGGGATGGAGCACATAGCGCCCCAAGCAGCGCGCAATCTGAATGTCTGCGCGGTAGTCATGGACAATGGCGTGTACGGGCTGACCAAGGGCCAGTC
>JBJKQC010000051.1:0-10422 GCA_046705745.1 Dehalococcoidia bacterium | reverse complement strand
GCCTTGAGCATGATGGCTGCCCCGCCAGGGCCGTACCCTTCGTACGTGACTTCCTCCAGGGCGGCGCCATCGTTGCCTAGACCAAGGCCCTTCTTGATGGCCCGGTCCACATTGTCCATGGGCATGTTGGCCGCTTTGGCCTTGTCCATGACCAGACGTAGCCGAAAGTTCATCGTGGGGTCGCCGCTGCCGCCTTCGCGCGCCGCCACCGATATTTCACGGGCGAGCTTCGTGAACACGGCGCCCTTTTTAGCGTCTATCGCCGCTTTTTTGTGCTTTATGGTGGACCATTTCGAGTGGCCGGACATATCTGGACTCCCAAACCGGCGCTCTGTTGTAACAATTACAGGCAGGGGCCGGCGAGTAGTGTCATACCCAATATAGCAAAGAGTTGGTGATCACCCGTTGGCAGGCCGAGTATCCGGCGGCCGCTCGTGGCGTGGGCGGTGGCGCTGGGGCCGGGCTGACTTCTGTCTGGGCGGCTTAAGTTGCCGCCACTCCAGCCCTTCAGGCAAGTCCACGGTCATGCGTCCGTTTTCTAAGTCCACGTTCTTGACAGTATCGGCAATAGCGGGTACTAGGATCTCTTCCTGGCCTCGGGTGACCACGTAGACATCATTTGCACCCGTGTTGATGACTTCAGTGAGGCTGCCCAAGAGTTCGCCTCCCTCCGTCCGGACCTGCATGCCGATCAGATGGTAATGGTAGTAGCTGCCATCTGGAAGCGAGGGCAAGGCGCTGGCTGGGACCATGACTGGCTGGTTGGCCAGTTCTGCTGCCCTTTCCATGGTTTCGATTCCCGCGAGCTTCACGAGAAGACTGTCCCCAGTCCCGCCGGCACGCTCGATCCGGTATGCGCGGCCTCCGATCCATATGTCGGCGCCGGCCCGGAAACGCGCTGGGTTGTCCGTGTCCGATTGCACGCGGACGCGGCCGTCACGGCCGTGCGCACCCGAGACCACGCCCACTTGGACGAAATCGGCGAGGTATGCCGTCACGAGCGGGTGTTGTGGGGACGCCAAGGCCTGGAGTCCCCTAAACGATCTCGAGGGTCACTTTTTGGTCCTCTTTGATCGCTGCAACCCGGAGGAGTACACGCATCGCCTGCGCGACCCTGCCCTGCCGCCCAATCACCTTCCCCTTATCGTCAGGGTGCACTTCCAGCCGCACGACGATGTGACCGTCCTCTTGGACCTCTTCGGTTACTTTCACATAGTCTGGTTGGCTGACGATGGTCCTGGCGATGTACTCCACCAGTTCCTTCATTACGCGCCGGCTTTCTCAATCACACCTTGGGACTGAAGGATACGTCCAACCGTGTCCGATGGCTTGGCGCCAACGCCCAGCCAATGCCGTACCTTGTCGGCGTCGACCACCACGGTCGGTGGTTCTGTCATAGGATTGTAGTGCCCCACTTGTTCGACGATGGCCCCGTCGCGCGGCGCACGAATGTCAGCCACCACTATCCGGTAGCTTGGTTGCTTTTTTTTGCCTACGCGGCGCAAACGGATTCGCAACATGGGTGCGAGAAAACCTCCAACGCTTGGCGAATGATAATGCGAAATTGTAGGCGGTAGCACGAAGGCTGTCAAACCAGCCGAAGGCCGAGGGCATGGTCACGGCCTAGTGCAAGCGTTCTCCTGAAACTGGCTGGCCGGTCCGTATGACTCATGTTCCGGCGCTAAGCCGTGAAATGAGCGCCTCGGGCAGCCCCGCCTCCGCCATGGCGCGTTGCGTTACGCTGATATCGTACCAAGCCCGCTTGAGCGTGACAGCTTGGGCTTCGTCGTCATACACAGCGTAAGCTGCCCTAGGGTCGTGGTCCCGCGGCTGGCCCACGCTGCCTGGATTAATGACCAGTCGCGCATGGGTAATGGGGATGTGCAGCCCCTCCGGCCCTGGTTGTTCCAGCCCGCGGCCGGCTTCGCAAGCGAACTGGAAGTGCGTGTGCCCCAGCAGTACGCCGTGGGTGCCCGTCCTATCCCACGCCTCTATAGCCTGAGGGTAGCCGAAAACGTATTCCCAAAGTGGGTCTCGGGGCGATCCGTGGACCAACGTGAACGGCCCTTCGACGAGAGTGAGAGGCAGGGTGGTCAGGTATTCCCGGGCCCGGTCCGTAATCTGAGTGCGCGTCCATCGGCACGCAATGGCGGCGTAGTAGCTGAAGTCCTCCAGTCCAATGCGTCCCACTACGCCGGCATCGTGGTTGCCGCAGATGCTAACGGCGTTGGCTTCCCAAAGGCGTTCCAGGCAGGCCATGGGGTCCGGTCCGTACCCAACTATATCTCCAAGACACCAGACCTCGTCCAGCGGGCCATCTTCTTCGGCTGCGGTGAACACAGCCTCTAGTGCGGCGGCGTTTCCATGGATGTCGCTAACGATGAGTACGCGCACGCGGACATTGTACATACTGGTACATACTGCCGCAGCAGCCTGCCGCAGCGGCACGGTCACCGTGGTGACAGGTAACGTTGTGCCTGACATCATGGTCTCATTCTTTATCAGAGCGCTGCGATGGTCACAGAACAGGACCCTGAGGACGGTGGACTGCCAAAGCCTGCGCGGCCTGAAGGAGCCGTGGAACAGCAGACCGGGCAAGTAGCGGAGCAGGTCCGTGACCTGCTTGCTACGGGAGACGCCAGGTCCGCTGCGGAAGTGCTGACGCAGCTCCATCCTGCGGATCAAAGCCAGGTGGTTATCGACCTGCCGAGTGAGCCACGGGAGTCCCTCTTGGCTGCGCTGCCGGTCCAGACCACGGCCCACATCATAGAAGAAATGCATCCAGAGGACGCCGCATCGGTCACGGAGAGACTGGAGCCGTCGGTGCTATCCTCGATCTTGGACGCCGTCAGCCCTCACGTTGCAGCCGACGTACTCCATCAATTGCCTGAAGAACGAACGGCAGCCACCCTTCAGGCCATGGAGGAATCGGACCAGGTCGTCCCGCTCCTGGCCTACCCAGACGATACCGCCGGCGGGCTGATGACGACCGATTACGCCGCCGTCCGTGCCGCCGTTACTGCCGGCACCGCGCTCGATACGCTGCGGCTCCTGAGTGAGCAGGGTAGGGAGCCAGGGACTGTATTTGCTCTCGACGACGAAGGCAGGCTGGTTGGCCAGCTCAGTGTGAGACGCTTAGCGCTCGCCCGCCCCAACACATTGGTCGCCGACTTGATGGCGCCGGTGCCGTCATGCGCCCTTGTCGACACGGATCAAGAAGAATGTGCGCGGCTGCGGGAGCATTACGATCTTCCGGAGGTGCCGGTCACGTCGCCCGATGGCCTGCTGATAGGGGTGATCCCGGCTTCCGCCCTGCAAGATGTGGCGGAACGCGAAGCGACCGAGGACATGTTCCGCATCGCCGGCATGCCCGGCGAGCGCCTCTTTGGTCCCAAGCGTCGCTCGGTGAGGAGCCGCCTCCCCTGGCTCACCATTAACCTCGGCACGACATTCCTGGCCGCCGCGGTGGTGGGCTTGTTCCAGTCCACCATCGCCAAGGCCGTGGTACTCGCTGCCTTCCTCCCCGTCGTTGCTGGCCAAGGGGGCATCAGCGGCACCCAGACCCTGACGCTGGTGGTGCGCAGCATTGCCATGGGTGAGCTGACAGGCCCGCGCGCCCGTCGTGTCCTGGCGCGGGAAGCCACTCTGGGCGCGTTGCACGGCGTCCTACTGGGCATCATGGTCGGCGTCGTCGCCTTCCTCTGGCACGGCAACATCGCCCTCAGCCTCGTGCTCGGGCTCGCAATGCTCGGCAATATGCTCGTGGCCGGGTTCGTGGGCGCAGCTGTCCCGCTGCTGCTCCGGTGGCTAGGGTTTGACCCAGCGGTATCGGCAGCGGTCGTCGTCACCACCGCGACGGACGTGATGGGGTTCTTCTTTTTCCTTGGCCTCGCAACGCTGGCCATCAATAGGCTTTCGTAGCCCTTGGCCGGACGAAGGGTGTTAGCCTTCCGGGCACTGTCATCGAGTTGTTGCAGGAGGGGATGTATGAGGGTACCGGACGACCTCGCGGTGATGTGGGCGGAGTACGCCGCCGGTATTCGTTATGAAGACCTGCCCGGCGACGTTGTCCGCGTGCTCAAGTGGCTGGTGCTGGACACGCTCGGGACAACGCTAGCGGCGAACACGCTGGGTGTAGGCATTCGCGAGCTCCTGGCTTGGGCGCGCGCCCAAGGCGGCGCGCAAGAGGCGACGTTACTGGGCCTGGGAGACAGACTCCCTGCCGTTACCGCCGCCATGCTGAATGGCGCCATGGCCCACGCCCTCAACTTCGACGACACCACCGCGGTGGGCTCTGGTCATCTAGGTCCGGTGACGTTCCCCACCGCCTTCGCCGTCGCTGAGCTACAAGGTGGCGCCAGTGGCAAGGAGTTGTTGGCCTCTCTCGCCGCTGGCGCGGAGCTCATGTCTCGCCTGGGCGTGGCGCTGAGCAAGGCGCAGGAGAAATACACAGAGTCCAAGCCCCAGCCGACCCAGATGCCCGGTTACTTTGCCGCCACCGTCAGCGGCGCGCGGATGCTCGGGTTCTCTTCGGCGCAGGTCCAGAGTTCGCTGGGGCTGGCCTTCATGCAGGCGTCTGGGGGTCGTCAGCCGGTGCTCGAAGGGCGGCCTGCCAAGGCTATCTACGCGGCGTTCCCCAACCGCGACGCCATGCTGGCCCTTTTGCTCACGCGGGAGGGCCTGCTGGGCGACTGCCGGGTTTTCGAGGGAGAGGCAGGCTTCTTTGCCACCTACTATGGAGGGAAATTCTACCGTCCGGCCCTCGTGGAGGGGCTCGGCCGCAAGTTCTACCTCGTGAACGTCGGCTTCAAGCCTTGGCCTACCACAGGAGTTTCCCACGTGTTCATTGAGGCTGCCGCCAGGCTGCGTGAGCAGCATGGCTTTGCGCCAGGGGATGTCGACGGCGTGCGCATCAGTGGCGAGCCGCACATCCGCACCTTCTGCGAGCCGGCGGAAACACGCCGCAACCCCAAGGCGCCGGTGCAGGCGGAGGACAGCGTGCTATTTGCCACCGCCAAGGCGCTGGTCACCGGCGGTGTCACCCTGGCCGATCTCCAGCCCACGCCCGCTGGACTGTTCGAGCGCGAGGCCGTCCGCATCGCCAACCTCATCGAGTATGCCGTGGACGAGTCGCTGGGCAAGTCCGGCGTGGTGGAGGTGACGTTGCGCTCGGGTGAGAAGCACGCCCTGCGTGTGGACCAGGCCTTGGGCCATCGCGACAAGCCGCTGTCGGATGAACAGCGCCGCCTGAAGTTCCTTTCCTGCGCTGCCCACGCTGGTACGCATATCCATCAAGGCGCCCTGGAAGAGGCGATGGACCTTGTGGATCACCTGGAAGACATCGAGGACGTAACGGCGCTGGCGACGTTGCTGAGTGGGATGCGTGCCTGAGGACCGCCGGCTTGTAGCGCTCGGGGCAGCCATTGTGACGAATGGCGTTGTCCGGGGCCATCGTCTAATATGGGCTGGCTTCACGATTATCGAACGCTGCAAGGGAGGGTTGCGATGCTCTCTGTGAAAGACAACGAAGCTCTGACGAAAGTTGGCCCCGGTACTTCCATGGGAGAGCTCATGCGCCGCTACTGGCAGCCGACTCTGCTCTCCCATGAGCTGCCGGAGCCCGACGTTCCCCCCGTGCGCGTGCGGCTTCTGGGCGAGGAGTTGGTCGCTTTCCGCGACACCAGCGGGCGCGTGGGTCTGCTGAGCGAGTGGTGCCCCCACCGCCTGACGTCTCTGTACCTGGGCCGTAACGAGGAGCACGGTCTGCGCTGTGTCTACCATGGCTGGAAGTTTGACGTGGACGGCAACTGCGTGGATATGCCCAACGAGCCACAGGAATATGACTTCAAGCGCAAGGTGCGCATCAGGCACTACCCGACGGTGGAGCTTGGCGGGATCATCTGGTCCTACATGGGGCCCAAGGAGCACATGCCGCCCGAGCCCAAGTTCGAGTTCACCCAACAGCCGGAAACGCACCGCTACGCCTCCAAGGTCATCGAGGAGTGCAACTGGCTCCAGGCGCTGGAGGGCGGCATCGACACTGTGCACTCTGGGTTCCTGCACCGCAACTTCAAGGGTGCTTGGGAATACGGCCTCGGTGGGTTGCGGTCGGAGGGCCAGGCGGCGAGGCTGGAGGTGGAGGCCACGGACTACGGCTACCGCTACGGCTCCATCCGGCCCTTGCCTGGCAAGGACCAGAACTACGTCCGCGCTTACCACTGGGTCATGCCCCACGTGCAGATCCGCGCGGCCCAGCTCCTGCCGGACGGCACTTGGGACAAGTTCAAGATCGCCGGCCACCACTGGGTGCCCATCGACGACGAGAGCACCATGGTCTGGAACTGGGGCTACAGCCTGGACCAGCCCCTGACCTACGACGAGAAGATCGAGAAGAACCTCGGCAACGGTCCGGAGGATGTCGACCCTGTGACCTTTCGCAGTATCCGCAACAAGCAGAACGACTGGCTTTTGGACCGCGAGCTCCAGCGCACGCAGACTTTCACCGGCATCAAGGGCATCAACGCCCAGGACCGCGCCGTGCAGGAGGCCATGCGGGCCATCGTAGACCGCAGCCAGGAACACCTTGGCCAGACGGACCGTGCCGTGATCACCGCCCGAAAGATGTTGCTGAAGGGTATCCAGACCATGGAGGACGGCGGCGACCCGCCAGGCACTGGCACGTCCTACTATCACATTCGCGCTATCGAGCAGGTGCTGCCGGCGGCGCAGCCCTGGCAAGACGCGCTCATGGAGAAGATGTACGTGGGAGCCGGCGCCTAGCGCAGTGCGACTCGCAACCATGGGGGCGCCGCTAGGAATAGCGGCGCCCCCATTTCGTTCCCACAACCGACCTTCTCGCCACATCTTCAGCCAGGCTATTGAACTCGGCGAAAGATTTAACACGTCCTTAACCGGGCCGTAACGATTCCGCAATCAGCGCCAGCTAATATAGTGACAAGGCAAGACGCCAGCACGGTCAGGGAGCTCCACCCAAAGATTCAGTGAATGGAGCAATGCCGAAAGGCACAGTTACAGTGTGCGGCGGCTTAGCCCTCCGAGGGCCTTTCCAGAGGTCTTCGACTACGCAGAAGGCGGGGCCCATGCCCGCCTTTTCGTTTACATGCCGAACGCGCCCGCCCCAGACCGTCGGTCCCGCGAAAATTGCCCCGTAACTGGCCCGTATCAGCGCTTCTGCTGTGCTCAAATGCGCTAGAATCACAACGTCCTGTATTGTCTGTATAGCCAGTTTGCTGGTAAAGCGTTGGCAGGTTGCCTACTCATCGCGTGCTGGGTGGACCGTGGGGAGGGTAGAGATGAGGCGATTTTTCACGGGCCTCCGCGCTCGCCTATTTTTCCTTGTCGCGCTGGCGTTGGTGCCTTCTATCGGCCTGCTGGCATACTCCGCCGCAGGCCAGCGCCAGCATGATGTGGCGCTGGCCCAATCGGCTGCCCTCAACATCGCCCAGTCCGTTGCTGCCGAGCACTTGCAGTGGGTCACCGACACCCGCACATTGCTGCGGCTGCTGAGCGATGTGCCTGCCATAGCAGGGAATGACCCGAGGGCGTGCCAGACCGTGTTGGATGCGGCACTGGGCGAGCAGGACGGCTACACCTCCCTCACTGTCGTGGACGCGCAGGGCAATCAGGTCTGTTCCACCGCCAGTGCCCCGGCAGCAGGTACTACCGATAAAGTCTGGTTCCAGGAGACGCTGAGGACCAAGGGGTTTTCTGTCGGCGACTATCAGATGGATACTGCCGACCACCATTCTGTCGTCGTATTCGCCTATCCGGTCCTCGATGGTAACGGCAAGGTACAGCGTGTCATTGCTGCGTCTATGGACCTGAGCTGGGTCAACGCGCGTATGAAAGAGGCGCCGTTGCCGCCTGGGTCCACGCTCACGCTGCTGGACAGCCAAGGCACCGTGCTCGCCCGGGAGCCCAACGATGGCCAGATCGGCGTCAACGAAGCGAACGTACCGGTCGTCAGCTATGCCCTGTCCCAAACGAGTGATTCCGTCACCTCCGGCCTCCAGGGTATCGATGGCCGCGATCGCCTCTATGGCGTCGTCCCCTTCGAGGGTTCGCCGAATAGTCCCGCCTTCCGCGTGGTCGTCGGCATCCCCCAGGACTGGGCATACCATGCCGCCAACGCCGCTTTGCTTCGGAACCTCCTTGCTCTCGGTGTTGTCGCTATCCTCGGCCTGGTCGCCGCCTGGTTTCTGGCTGACCACTTCGTCATGCGTCGCCTCCGCGGCCTCATGCTGGCGGCTGAGCGCGTGGGCTCCGGCGATTTCAACGCGCGCGCTGGACTCCCGCACGACGAGACGGAGTTTGGGCGCGTCGGGATCGCCTTCGACCAGATGGCGGAGTCGTTGGAGGAACGAGAGAAGGAGCGCGAGCTGCTGGAGCAGCAGCGTATTGCCCTTGAGCGCGCGCAGGCGGAGAAGGAGTCCGCCGAGGCCAGCCAGCAGCGCCGGGCCATCCAATACGCGGTCAGCCACATATTGCTGGACGCCGCATCCTTGCAGGCGGCCGCTCCTCTGTTGCTCCGGGAGATCGGTCGCGGCCTCGGCGCGGATGCCGCCGCCTTCTGGGTGCTGGACGGCAAGAGCCGAAACCCCAAGTTTCGTTCCTCTTGGCGCAGCAACGGCTTTCCTCTGGATGAGTATGTAACGAAAGTACCTCCGACCGATGGGCTGGCCCCACGCGCTGCGGAGCTTGGACATCACGGTGCCTTCGTGCTGGACCTGGCAGAAGGGGCCGCCGAAAGCCGCTTCGCCCTCGCCCATGAGCATGGCATGCGATGGGCCATCATCATCCCGCTGGAAATCCGCCGAGGAGCCTCCGGGCTCATGGAGTTCCTCAGCCGCGACCTCCCGCAGGAGTCCAACACCATGCTCATGGCCCTTACCTCCGCCGGCTCCAACTTCAGTCGCTTCATTCACAGGCGTGAGGCCGAGGCCGCGCGCGAGGCAGAGCAGGCGCGCCTCCGCATGTTGGTTGAAACGACTCCTGCCGCCGTCGTGGTCGTGGATGCCCAGTCGGGGCGCTTGGTCCACGCCAACGGCGAATGGGAGCGGTTGGCCGGCGTAGGCCGCACCCGGATGGCCACGGTCGAGGACTTCCTCGGCCTTGCTGCCTGGCTCCGCCCTGACGGTGCCGAATATCAGCAGGACGACTTACCTCTCACCCGCGCCATCGCTACGGGCGAGTCTGTACTGGCCGAGGAGATCGTGCTGGCGTTTTCCGATGGCAGGCGTGTGCCCACTCTCACCAGCGCGGCCCCTATCAAGGACGACGAAGGCCGTGTGACCTCGGCCGTCCTTGTCCTTCAGGACATCTCGAAGCTGCAGGAAGTCGAGCGACTGCGCAACGAGTTCCTCGGCATGGTCACCCATGAGCTGCGTACACCTTTGGCTATTATCAAGATGACCGCGGAAGCGGCCCTCATGGATGGCCTGGACAGGGAAACGGCCGAGGCCTTCCATCTGGTCCGGGGACAGGTGGACCGTTTGCTGGCTATGGTCGGCAACCTGAAGGACATGGCGCAGATCGAGGCGGGCGCCTTCTCCGTGAGCCTCAAGCCCGCCAGGCTGGAGCCGGTCCTGATCGAGGCTAAGCGCGCTATCGAGACCACGACGTCTGGAATCGTCAATTTGGAAGTCCCGCTGGAGCTGCCCCCGTTGGAGCTCGATAGCGAGCGGCTCCTCCAAGTGCTCCACAATCTGCTCCACAACGCCGTCAAGTTCTCGGCGCCCGGCGTTCCCGTCCGCCTCCATGTGGAGCGGACTGGGCGAACCGTCACCGTGAGCGTCCATAACTCCGGCCCTGGCATCGCGAAGGAGCACCAGAAGTACCTCTTCCGAAAGTTCTCCCAGATCCAGAGGCGGGACGGTAGTGGACTGGGTCTGGCCATCAGCAAAGGCATCGTCGAGGCCCATGGCGGGCGGATATGGGTGGAGAGCGACGCCGACGCCCCGGAGACCATTTTCGCTTTCACCCTCCCAGTGCCGGCCGCGGCCAAGGTCACTGCTCCCGAAATATCGGTGACCTGACATCGAAGAACCGGCAGCGACCGGTGAGCGGTGAAGGGAGCTCGGGCCAGCGTAACGGCATTCCAGGGTAGGGGCATTCCATTGAACGCCCTACTCGCCATGCCCTCAATCGACGAATGATTGGACTCACTACCCCGATGGGTGATAAAAGAGGACGTGAAGCGGCAGTCCACCACCGGAGGTATCCCATGACAGAGAGCAAGAAGGCCCAGGTAGAAGTTGCCCGAGGCAGCAGCCGGGACGGCAAGTTCACCTACGACCGCTGGATGGAGGCCCAGGGCGTTCCAATCCACCGTGGGTTTTTCATCGAGGACCTCCGGACCGTCGAGGTGGGCCCATGGGAGGAGCGCGAGTGCAACGCTGCTTT
>JBJKQC010000050.1:0-4373 GCA_046705745.1 Dehalococcoidia bacterium | reverse complement strand
GACGCGCCGGGCAGTGGCGGTGTGGAGCGGGCTGCCGACGCGACACTGACCGTCATGGTCGGCGGACGGCCGGAGCACGTGGAGCAGGCTATGCCGGTGCTTCAGGCCATGGGCTCCGGGGTGCACCACGTCGGCGGCGTGGGACAGGGGTGTGTGGTCAAGCTCATCAACCAACTGCTGGTGGGCGTGCACACGCTGGCCGCGTGCGAGGCGGTGCAGCTGGGCATGAAGGCGGGCGCAGACCCCAGGCAGCTCTTGGATGTGCTGGAGACATCCTGGGGCGCCAGCGCCATGCTCAGCCGCACGGGGCCTTTGGTGGCCGGCGGCGATTACGGCTCTCGGGCACCTATGCGGCTGCTGGCCAAGGACCTGGGCCTAGTGCAGGAGCTGGCGGACGAGCTTGGCGTTGCTTTGCCCTTGGGCGAGCGCACCCGGATATTGCTGGACGAGGCCATGCGCCGCGGCATGGCGGAAGTGGATGTGGCAGCGCTGGCGACGGTAGTAAGCAGTGAACGGTGAGGACCGCTTACTGCTTACTGCTCACCGCTTACCGTTCACCCCTTAACCGCCGCGCGTGCCTCCGGTGGCCGGATAGAGTTGGAGCGTGATGCCGTTGGGGTCTTCGAAGTAGATGGTCCGTTGGCCCATTCGCTCCTCCGGGCGATAGGGCCAACCTCGCTCTTTCAACCTGGCTTCGACTGTCGGGATGAACGCGGGGTCGGTGGTCAGCGCCAGGTGGTTGAGGGCGCCGATACTGTTTCGCCCGCTCTCCTCGGTGCCAACGGGCGCTTCGAAAAAGTCGAGCGTGCCGCCACCGCCCAAGTCGAACACGTAGTGTTTGTGGTTGGGAGCGTCGGAGGCAATGCGCTTGATGCCGATGTCGAGGACCTGCCCGTAAAAGGTCACCGTCTCATCCATGTTTCTGGCCACGGATGCGATGTGGTTCACGCCGTTGATGCCCTGTCCCATCACGCCCTCCTTCCGGCCCTAAATGCTTTGCGCCTTTGTTGCAGATTATGGTACGCGGAGGAGCCAAGCTCAAATGACCACAGTAGTGGCCCAACGCACCAACGCGCTATGGTAGTAGCAGCACCTTGCCCGTCGTCCGCCTGCCTTCCAGCGCCCGATGGGCGTCCGCTGCCTCCGGGAGCCCGAACTTCACACCAATATGTATGTTGAGCTTGCCGGATGCCGCCCAGCCGAGCACCTCGCCTGCACGCCATTCCAGCTCTTCACGGCTCCGGGTGTAATGAACGAGCGTCGGGCGAGTCAAGAACAGCGAGCCCTTGGCGTTCAGGACTTGCGGATCTAGAGGCGGCACGGCGCCGCTGGACTGGCCAAACAAGACCATATAGCCGCGTGGGGCCAAGCAGCCTAGGCTCTTGTCGAAGGTGGTCTTGCCCACGGAGTCGTATACCACCGGCAGACCCTCCCCTTTGGTGATTCGCTTCACCTCCTCCAGGAAGTCCTGCTGCGTGTAGAGAATGATGTGGTCTACGCCTGCTGCCTTCGCGAGCTCGGCCTTCTCAGGAGTAGAGACCGTCCCGATGACCTGCGCCCCGCGCATCTTGGCCATCTGGGTCAGAAGCAGGCCCACGCCTCCGGCAGCGGCATGGACCAGGCACGTGTCGCCTTGCTTGAGCGCGTAGGTCGAGTGGCTGAGGTAGTGGGCGGTCATCCCCTGCAGCATGGCCGCTGCCGCAGTCTCGTACTCGATGGCATCTGGCAGTTTAACGAGCCGAGCGGCGGGGATAACGGCAAACTCGGCGTAGGCACCCGGCGCTCCTGTGTATGCGACCCGGTCCCCAGGCCTGACGGTGGTGACGTTGGGACCAATCCCAACAACCTCGCCCGCGCCTTCCTGTCCCGCGATGTAAGGGAGGCTAACACGGTACGCGCCGGCCCGCTGGTAGGTGTCGATGAAGTTCACGCCTATGCCGTACAGCTTGACGAGCGCCTGGCCTTCGCCCGGATGCGGCTGTGGTACATCCTCGTACCGCAGCACCTCCGGGCCGCCGTGCTCGTGGAACCGGACTGCTTTCACGCGTCAGCCTCCTACCGATGTCAGTCGCTGGGCATTGTAGCGGACGCTCCGAGAGCGCGCAGTGACCAGGCCGGTACGGCGGGGGGCCTTCGTTCGGAAGCGGGCGCGGCACGCCTTCGGTCCTTTCGTCATCACCGGAGGAGATCGAAAATCGGGGGTGTCAGCAGCCCAGCAATGACAGGGAAGGGCAGGGTGACCAACAGGCGGGCGGCGGTGAAGCGGCCGCCTAGGAAGGGCAGTTCCCACATGAGCGTCCGTGTGAGGGGGGTCACGCTCCAGGCGGTTATGAAGGCTGCCATGGCGCCAACACCCGCTCCAGAGGCCATGACCGAGCCTGCCAGGGGCAGGACGACGTATGGACCGCCGGGGACGATGGCCCCTGCCGCCATGCCAATGACGATCCCCAGAATACCCGAGCCTGCACCCATCCACCGACTAATGATTTCGGTCGGCAGCACCACTTGCGTCATGGCGGCGAGCGCCATGCCGATGAGTATCTGCGCGGCGACGCTCCGGAGCATCCCGTAGGACACCCGCGCGCCCTCCTGGACGCCGGCCGCGCCACGCTTGGCCATCACAAAGAGTATCGCGGTGACTAGGAGTCCGCCCAAGACGGCCTCAATCATGGGACCTCCTCACGGGGTGCGTCCGTTTCCGGCACGCTCGATGGATGCTGCTGCACTCCTGATTTGCCGTGCAGCAGTCGGTAGACGGCAGGCAGTAACACGGCTGCGATGGGCGGCATGACGACGCAGGCGAGTAGTCGGGCGAAGGCGAACGGGGCACCGAGGAAAGGCACTTCCCAGACCAGGAAGCGATTGATGGTGACGACATTCCGGGCGGTTACGAACCCGGCCATGGGACCGATGCCGGCCCCGCTGCTCATGAGGGCCGCGGCAATGGGAAACATGACGTAAGGCCCGCCGGGGGTCAGTGCGCCGGCTGCCATTCCGACGCTAAGCCCCAAGAGGCCGGCCTCGTCGCCCATCCAGCGGCCCACCATGTCCGGCGGCAGAAGAACTTGGAGCATGCCGGCTAGGCCGATGCCGATGAGGAGGTCCGGGGCAGCGCCCAGGAGCAGGCGCCAGGTGCCTTCCATTCCCTGGACTACTCCACCCGCGCCCTTCGTGATAAAGGCGGCCAGAACAGTCGCGGCCAAGAGGCCGGCAATGGTCAAGGAGGAGGGGTCTTGCCAGAACGGTTTTCGGCGTCTACGCGGTTCCAAGAGAGGCTGGCACGTCAGAGGTAGATAGATCGCAGTATCGCGCCATCAGCACAGCTTGTCGATGACGCCTACAGGGCACGTGCGATACCAACTCGTCGATTGACCGCCGTCAGCGGGCAGGCTAGACTCGCCCATCATCGTGTACCTGCGGACTGCAAAGCAGGGGGTAGGAGCAGCCATGGTCACACCCGATGCACAGCTATTCGACTGGAAAGAGCCCGAGGGTATGCAGAAAGCGGGCTTCGGCAAGTGGAAAAACCCCAAGTCGCCATACGACCTCTTCATGGAGGCGCAGGGCATCCCCATTCACCGCGCTATTGGGGTGCACCGGGTACAGGACCTGCCCATGGCTCCCTGGAAGCGTCTGGGAGGAAAGGGTACAGCCATCCAACTCTATGGCACGGAGCACCTTTGGGGCATGTATGTGGTAGAGGTGCCGGGAGCCGGCGCTCTGAACCCCGAACGGCACCTCTATGAGGAGATCTACTACGTGGTCGAGGGGCGCGGCTCAACGGAAGTCTGGCAGGACAAGGACCCGAAGAAGAAGCAGACCTTCGAGTGGAGCCAAGGGTCTCTCTTTGCCATCCCTCTGAACGCGTGGCACCGGTTAGTGAATGCCACGTCAAGCCCAGCCCTGCTACTGGCGGCGACCACGGCGCCCAACATCCTGAACCTAGTCCGGGACGCGGACTTCGTGATGGACTGCCCCTATGACTTCACGGACCGGTTCGATGCCAGCGACGACTACTTCAAGCCGATGGAGGACATCTACGCCGACCCGGTGCGCGGCCTGGCCATGCGTAGGACTAACATCATCCCGGACATCGTCAACTGCCACTTGCCGCAGGACAACCGGCGCTCCTTCAGCTACCGCCGCGTCGAGCCCCACATGGCTGGCGCCAACTTCTATATGAAGATAGGCGAATACGAGACGGGACAATACTCCAAGGCGCACAAACACTCCTCAGGCGCTATCCTCGTCTGCATTCGAGGCAAAGGCTACAGCTACACCTGGCCGGACCGGCTGGGCCAGCAGCCCTGGGAAGGCGAGGTCGGCGACCAGGTCAAGCGCCAGGACTACGAGCCCGTTGGCATGATCAGCGC
>JBJKQC010000049.1:0-6735 GCA_046705745.1 Dehalococcoidia bacterium | reverse complement strand
ACGGGGAGTTGGCCCCCGGCGGCCCAGCGGCTCATGAACGCAAGGGCCGCCCACAGCCAAAGCCCCTCGGCGGCCAGGGATATCAGGTTCAAGGCGAATTGCCGGTTGATCGACGTCATACGGTGGCCGGCTCCGCCGCGCTGCGCGGCGCCCCGCAGAGGTCGTGCAGCGAGCGCTCTTCCAGTGGTCCAGCCGAGGCCGCGCCGCGCTCCAACGTATAAAGGATGACCCTGCGGCCGCCCGCCTCCGCCCGCCGGAGCAGGTCCTGGACATCGGGTGAGGCCTGGGCGACGACTACGCCAAGCGTAGCGTCCCGTGGGAGGCGGTCCAAGTGCGTCGCCACGAGCTCCGCGAACGGCCACAGGGGCTGAGGCGTGACGAGGGCGAGCGTCTCCAGCACGCGCCCAAGCTGGTCGGCGCCGGGCTGCGGCGGCAGATAGCCACCGGCGCGGCCTGCAGCCAGGCGGGCGTTCGCCAGCAGGCCAATGCGTCCGCCCTTCTCCATGACGTGATTGGCGATGGACGCCGTGGCGCTGATGGCCAGCTCCAGGTCGTCCTCGTCCTTGCCTTGGAAGCTCTCCACGTCCAAGAGCAGCACCATGGTCAGGCTGGTGCTGGGCTCGAAGACCTTCACTTGTAGATGGCGGCGCTTGGCGGTCGCTTTCCAGTGGACGTGCCGCAGCGGATCGCCGCTGACATAGTCACGGCTGCCGGCGGTCCGGCTGGGGTCGTACAGCAGGCGCCGGCGACTGAGGGCGTCGCCGAAGAGGGTGGCCGAGTCCAGGGCAGCGTCGGACAGCGGAAAGACGTGGGGATAGACCAGGATCTCGGGAGCGCCGCCCACATCGCCGCGCCGCGGATAGGCGCCGAAGGGGTCGCCGGACATGACCAGGCCCTTGGTGAACCGGTAGTAGCCGCGCTTGCGGCAGGTCAGCGGGATGCGGAAGGTCACGGCCTGACGCCACAGCAACGACCCCTTCATGTGATGCAGCGGAGGCGCGCCTTCCGGCTGTAGCCCGGCGGGCAAGCGCTGCACCACTTCCACCCACGGCATCGGGAGGAGCTTGCGATTCTCCACACGGACTTCCAGGACGGCTTCGTCGTCCGGGAACACGTGGCTGTACGCCAGCCGGCGCTCCGCCTTGAAGTCCCTGAGCGCCAGCAAGCTCCAGACCTTCGCCGCGCCAACGACGCCGACCAGCACTGCGATGGCCGCGGTGACCAGGTGCAGGCCAAACCAGGCGCTGGCTCCGAGCGCCGCGACCATGAGCACGGGTATGGGGAAATCGAGCAGCAGCCGAGGGGCGAAAAGCGCTTCCAAGTCAGCGTCCGTGGAGGGCTGGCTCACCATATTCGCTGTATCGTTCACAGGACCGGGGCCTTTCTCGAAAACCATCACGCCCGAAGCGCCCAGTCTCGCAAGCATGGCAGCACGCATGAGCGATGTCAATGGAGAGTTTTCCAAAGTCCGCGGCATGACTGTCGTACACTACAAGCATATGCCGACCCGCGCCCTCATCTTCGACTTCGACGGCCTGATTCTGGAGACGGAAGCCTCCATCTTCGAGTGCATCGGGGAGATCTACCGCGACCACGGCGCCGAGCTCACATTGGACATCTGGCACAGGGTCATCGGCGGGACTGGCGGCCGGTTCGACGTCTATGACCATCTGGAGCAGATTGCGGGGGTAACGCTTGACCGCGATGCGCTGCGGTCAAGCGTCCGCGCCAAGCACTGGGCGATGGTGGAGGAGCTGCCGGTGCAGGACGGCGTCGAGGACTACCTGCGGGACGCCAAGGAGATGGGGCTGAAGCTGGGGGTCGCGTCCAGCTCCAGCAGGCAGTGGGTGACGGGCAACCTGGAGCGGCTGGGCCTGCTGCACTACTTCGACGACGTGCGCGCGGGGACGGACGTCCAGAGAACCAAGCCGGACCCGGAGCTGTATTTGGCGTCGCTGGAGCGGCTGGGTGTCCAGGCAGGGGAAGCCCTCGCCTTCGAGGACTCTCCCAATGGGATCACTGCGGCCCGCGCCGCCGGCATCTTCTGCGTTGCCGTGCCCAACGGCATCACCCGTAGCATGCAGCTGGACCATGCCGACCTCCGCGTGGAGTCGCTGGCGGATATGCCGCTGGCCCACCTCCTCGCCCGGCGCCATCTGGTACACTAGGAACGTCTCAGCAGCGCGGCATGTGCTGTCCTGGAGCCGTCGTCCCGACCGGGGCCGGCGGCTTTCCGTATCCAGCGGCAACCGGCCATGAGGAGCGAGGAGCATGTTCGGCCTCCAGCTGCTCCCCAACTTCGTTGTAATCCTCGCCGCGGCGCTCGCCGGCGGAGTGGCCGCGCGGTTGCTGAGGCTGCCGACAATTCTCGGCTTCCTCGTCGCCGGCGTGCTGATAGGACCGTACACCCCAGGTCCCGTCCAGGACTTGGCGACCGTTCGTACCATCGCGGAGTTCGGCCTGGCCTTCCTCCTGTTCGGCCTCGGCGCCCAGATCTCCATCGATGACCTCCGACACACCCACGGGCTGGCGCTCCTCACCGCCGTCATCCAGATCGTCTTCATGGTCGGTGTTTCGCTGGCCGGCGCGGCGCTCCTGCACCTGCCGCTGCTGGTCACCGGCCTGTTCACGTTCGCGGTCTCCATGACCAGCTCGGCCGTCATCGTCAAGCTGCTCGAGTCGCGCGGCGACGAGGAAAGCCTGCACGGGCGATTCGCTATTGGCGTCAGCATTGGCCAGGACCTGCTGAGCATCCCAGTCATCGTGCTCCTGGCATCGCTGAACGGGAATGCCTCGAACATGGCCGGAGACGTACTGATCGGCGTCGGCGAGGCCGTTGGCCTGACCCTGACCTTCTACATCATCGGCGTGCGGCTGCTCCCTCCTTTGCTGGACCGGGCGTCCGCCTGGGGTCGGGAGGTGTTCCTCCTGGCCGTGGTGCTCCTGGCGCTGGGCAGCGCGGCGGCCTTGGAGGCCATGGGCCTCTCGCTGACGCTGGGAGCGTTCCTGGCTGGCCTGGTCCTGGGCGAAACGCACCTCAACCGCCAGGCGGTCTCCGAGGTGCTGCCCCTGCGCGACATCTTCGCGCCTTTTTTCTTCGTCTCGGTGGGCATGCTGCTGAACCTGAAGTTCGTGCTCTCCAACCCGCTGCCGGTGCTGGCAGTCCTGGCTGTCATCATCCTCGGCAAGTTCGTCGTCACGTCCGCCATAGCGCTGGGGTTCAAGTTCCCTATCCGGTCGGCGCTGCTGGCAGGTGTGCTGCTGGCGCAGATCGGCGAGTTCGCTTTCATCGTTGGGGAGAGCGGGCTGTCCGAGGGCATCTTCTCTCAGGAGGCATTCTCGTTGCTCATCGCCGGCGCCGTGGTCTCCATCATCGTCAACCCGCTGCTGTTGCAGAGCGGGAGCAAGATGTTCGACACGTTCCTGAGGCTACCTTACCTGGGCAGGCTCGTGGCGCGCAGCAAGCTGATGCAGCCGGAGGGCAGCTACGAGGCCTCTGGGCACGTGGTGCTCTGCGGGTACAGCGACGTGGGCAGGCAAGTGGCGGCGGAGCTGCGCGGGCTGGGGATCCCGTACGTGGTGGTGGAGATGGACCCGTGGCTCGCGCGCGACCTGACCAAGAACGAGGCGTACTCGGTGGTGGGCGACCCGGTGCAGCCGACGGTGCTGGAGCAGGCGGGGGTCCGGCGCGCCCGGAGCGTAGCCGTGACTATGGCCGACATACGCTCTGCGGAGCGCGTGGTGGGCCTGGTGCGCAAGATGAACCGCAAGGCGGTGGTGGTGGTCCGGGCCACGGTCGAGGACTTCGCGGAGCGCTTCCTCCGGCAGGGCTCGAACGAGGTCGTCCGGCCGGACTTCGAGGTGAGCCAGGAGTTCGTGCGGCGACTGATGCGCGAGTACGGTTACGGCTCAGTAGCGGTGGCCGAGACGTTGGACGAGCGCCGTGAGGCCTTCGAGGCATCCCACGAGGCCTCGACGTCATAGGCCGAGGAATGGAGTTCACCTCCATCCTGGCCTGTGCCGTCGAGAAGGAAGGGATAGAGCCGCGCCTACGTGTCCAGCACGCCCTTGGAGAAGACGTGGTCGAAGCTCAAGCGCTTCTTCGTGACGCCCTGCTGGTGGCTCCAGTCGATGTACGCGTTGAGGGTGTTGTGGTTGGCCGCGATGCCGTAGGCCCAGGGGTCTCCCCACTTCTTGAACTGGTCCTCGACGTGCTCACGAAGGTAGATAACCGAGAAGCCCGCGCGGTCGCGCAGCAGGTCGTAGTAGGCCTGGTCCTTGGACTTCTGGAAGCCGTCGTAGATGCGCCGGGCGAGGTCCGGGTGCTCGCGGTCCAGCTTGCCGCCGAGCACGATCATGTGGACGGGCGTGAAGATGCCCATCTCGCGCCAGAGCCGGTAGTCCTCGTCCATGTAGTCAGGGAAGAGGTAGCGGATGCGGTGGTCACCCTTGACCCAGGCGAAGAGCTCCGGGTCCGAGATGTCGCCGAGGAATGCGTCCACCTCGCCGTCCAGCAGCCGCGTGAGCTGGTCCTTGACGCTCTTGCGTCCGTCCGTGACCACCTCCACCTTGGCCGACTTGTCGTAGATGGGGAAATAGTCCTCGGCATCGGTGACTAGCCAGTGGAAGGTGGAGGTATCGACGCCGTGGCGGTTCCGCAGCAGCCCCCTGCACCAGGTGACGATGGCGGAGCGGAAGGAGCGGGTGGCGATGCGCTTGCCCTCCAGGTCCTTGGGGCCGGCGATGCCTCGGTCGTTTCGCACCACCATGTACCAGTAGGCGCTCTTGCGCTTGACGAAGAGCGGCAGGCCGATGATGTCCCATCCCTGGTCGATGGCCGCCAGCCAGTAGCCCATGTTCAGGTCGCAGATGCCGAAGTCGCCGGTCTTCATCCGCGAGTCCGGCGTGGGCGTTGGCCCCAGCTCTTCCACGGGATTGAGCTCCACGCCTTCGATCTTCACCCGGCCTTCCATGAGCGGCCGGACTATCTCATATGTCATGGACATAAAGCCGACCGAGACTTCCAACTCCAGCTTGTTCGCCGTCGTCATCGCCTTCCTCCTCCGTAAGCGCTATGTCAGCCCCGCCGAGGGTCAACGCCGGACGGAGCGAGGCAACGGTAGACCGGCCATGAGGGCCGGTCAAGACCCTCGCCCACACATGGGCGGAGCGCTGTACACTATGCCCGTTCAGCCACTGCATCCGTCCGGAAAGGGGTGACTTATGGCGAGGATCAGTCGGGTAGGGCACATCGTCTTGAACGTGTCGGACGTGGAGACGGCCGTCCCGTTTTATCGGGACGTGCTGGGCATGGAGACGGTGCGACGCTCGGGCAACAACGCCTTCATGTCCTTCGGCACGCAGCACCACGACATCGGCCTGTTCCAGGTCAAGACAGAGCCGTCCCGCGGCAGTCTCGGCCTGAGTCACGCCGCGCTGGTCATAGAGGGAGGCATCTCGGAGCTGGAAGATCTCTACCAGCGCCTGCTGGACCATGGCGTCCAGGACATCCGTCTCACCGACCACGGCATGACCAAGAGCGTGTACTTCCGCGACCCGGACGGCAACCGGCTCGAGATCTACTGCGACGTATTCGAGCCGGCGGAGGGCAAGCGGTTCCTGGCGGAGCGCATGGGGGAAGCCAAGCCCTTCAGCTTCGAGAAGGCGGCGGTGGAGCGGTAGGCCCCGCCGGGCGCCCGCAGGCGTTACACTAGCCGCAATTGCTCGCCGGGAGGTGGACTGTGATCGAACGCGTGGGACACGTAGTGCTTATGGTCTCCGACGTGGACAAGTCCGTGGATTTCTACCGCAACGTCCTCGGCATGGAGCTGGTGCGGTACGTGCCCGACCTGCGCCACGCCTTCATGTCCTTTGGCCGGCAACACCACGACATCGGCCTGTTCGAGGTCAAGACGGAGCCCACGAGGGGGAGTATTGGCCTTAGCCATGTAGCGTTGGTCATTCGGGGCGGCTACGACGAGCTTGTGAAGCACTATGAGCATGCCAAGGCCCAAGGCGCGGAGATGGCAGGCGCCATGGACTACGGCATGACCAAGGGCTTCTACGTGAAGGACCCGGACGGTCACCGCATCGAGGTCTACTGCGACCTGATGGAGCCTGCGGTCGGCAAGAAGTTCCTGGCAGAGCGTCCTGCCCCTGGCAAGCCTTTCAGCTTCGAGCCAGGCGAACAGGCGGCGGCATTCGTCGGCGACCGGTAGCGCCAGGGCCAGAAGGTAGCGTTTTGCCGTGGGCAAACGTAGGGGCGCAGCATGCTGCGCCCCTACAAATTCGTCGCACCGGTCTTCACCTGTTCAAATAGCAGCTTGCCGCGTTGTCCCAGAAGAGCTTGCGCTTCTGCTCGTCGGTAATCTTGTTCCAGCCAAGCGCGATGTCCACGGACTTCGGGAACCGCGACTCGGCGTGGGGGTAGTCCGACCCGAACATGAGGACATGGTCGCCCATGATCTCGTTGACCATGCGCACCATGTCCTCGCCCTCGTGCAAGACGATGCCGGCGTGGAACCGGCCGCCCGTCATGTACTCCGTCATGGTGTGCTTGAGGTCCTCAGCCACATACCCCATGTAGATGACCTGGTCCTCCATGCGCTTCATCCAGAAGGGGAGCCAGCCGAAGCCGGACTCCAAAATGGAGAGCCGGATGTTGGGGTACTTGTCCATGAGGCCGGCCCCCAGAAACGCGGCAACCATGCGCATGGCCGCCCACGGGTGCGAGGC
>JBJKQC010000048.1:0-2710 GCA_046705745.1 Dehalococcoidia bacterium | reverse complement strand
GCATATACGCGCCCCGTATGAGCGGTTGGAGCACGAACCGGTCCAGGATGTGCACCTCCTCGTAGCTCCGGTGGAGCGCCATGCGGAAGTGCCCGCCCACGACCTCCGCCCGTTCTTCGACGGACCGGGGATGGAGGAGCGCGTTCAACACAACCCGGACGGGGTTGGAAAAGCCTGTGGCCGTATACGTCATCTGGGGCCGCAGCCTTCTGATGCCGCCGTCCCACTGGGGCCGGCGGACCACCTTCCTCCGGCCCACCAATAGCCGAGTCGCGATGAAGACCACCGCGAGGAAGAGCAGGATCACCCAGAAGGCGTAGAACGTGGACATGGCGAAGACCACGAGGTCTCCCGCCCCGCGGTGCATGACCACGAAGCCCAAGCCGGGGATGATCCCGCGTAACACCTGCGCCCCGATGTCGCCAAAGCCTTGCGCGAAACTAGGCGGCAGCGAGCCTGGGTTGAAGAACGGCGGCACGAGGGCTCCGGTCCCGGTTGCGCCCGTGAAGGAGGCGACCGCGTGGTCCAGAACAGGGATCAGGTAGGTGGGCGTCAGTCCCATGACGAGGGCAAGGACGGCCAGGAGTCCGATGCCGGCGAGCATGGAAGGCGCGGCCTCTTGGCTCTTCGCAACTTGCGGTGACCGGGGCATGCCGAGAAATGTCATCGCGTACACCTTGACGAAGGCGGTGATCGCCAACGCGGCGGTGAGCGCCAGCACGACGCCCGCTAGGGCGAACCCAATTTTCGTAGTCACAGAGGGCACGTGCACCCCTTGCAGAAGGACTTGCAGGGTAAGCCACTCACTGACGAACCCGCTCAAAGGTGTCATGGCGGAGATGGCCAGGGTGCCAACCAGGAACAACACGCTCGTCCAGGGCATGAAGCGCGCCAGGCCTCCAAGCCTGTTGATATCTCGGGTGCCCGCGTGCATGTCCACGGCACCGGCTCCCATGAATAGCAGGGCCTTGTAGACGCCGTGGTTGCCCATGTGATACAGGCCCACGATGACAGCCATGGTGGCCAACACCGGTTGGCCGTAGGCTTGAAAGACGAGCCCTGCGCCGAGGGCGGTGGTCGCAATGCCTATGTTCTCGATGGTGCTGTGTGCCAGCAGTGTCTTCAAGTCGCTGTCCACGACAGCGTAAAGGATGCCGAGGATTGCCGACGCGGCGCCAATGCCCATGACGACGAGCCCTGGCCCGGGTGTCACCGGCGGCAGCAGGTCCAGCAGGACGCGGGTGAAGCCGTAGAACCCCATGTTCACCAGCACGCCTGACAGCAGTGCGGACATGTTCGCTGGGGCCACCGGGTGCGCCCTCGGCAACCACATATTGAAGGGGACCAAGCCGGCCTTCACGCCGAATCCGAAAAACGCCAGGAGAAAGACCGCCCAGCGCACCCCTTCGTCTAGCCCGGCGCCGGCGGCCTTCATCGCGCCGAAGTCCAGCGATCCGGCCGCGCCCGCCAGGACCAGGAAGGCCACCGCGAAGGCGAGATAACCTCCTTCCACTTGGGCTAGCATCACGTACGCACCGCGGCGGCTCTCGTCTTCCCGGTGCTCGAAGGCCATGAGCAGGTAGCTCGTGACAGTCGTCATCTCCCAAGCGAACAGGAACAGCAGCACGTCGTGGGCCAGGGGCACGAGCACGATGAAGAAGAAAAGGCCGAAATAGAAGGCGCTGAAGCTCTTCAGGCTGTAGTGGCCCAGGAACCGCCGCAAGTACCCGGCGGAGAAAGTGGACGTAGCGAGGAAGACCAGCCCGAAGACGAAGAGGAACACGGCGGAGAGCCTGTCCATCGTCAAGCTGATGACCCCCAGGGCCGGCAGCGTCCAGAGGTGCGCCGCGAACGTGCCCCCGGTAAACAAGACCTTGCCGCTCGCGAGAAGCACGGCCAAGGACGCCAGAGACCCTATCCATGCCAGGAGCTTGCGGTTGACCTCGTCATTCACCGCCAGCGGCAACGTAGCCCCGAGGCCGCACAGGACGGTGAAGGCGATGAGGATGTCCCGGACGTACGCGAACGTATCCATCAGTGGCCCCCTGGTACGGCATGACGTACGGCATGGCTTTCCAGGGCCGTCGGCTCCCCTCGCCCCACGGCCACCAGCAGGCCGTGAAGGATGGCCAAAGGAGGAGGCGGGTTTCCCGGCACCGCCACGTGGACAGGGAGCACGTCGGCCACGCCACTTCCCGTGGCGAAGCTCGGTCCAAACACCCCACCCGAAAGGGCGCACGCACCTACGGCCATCACCTTCTTCGGCTCCGGCATGGCGTCATAGGTCCTTTGCAGGGCCACACGCATGTGCTCCGTTACCCCTCCCACCACCAGCAGTACGTCGGCGTTCCGTGGCGTGGGGGTGATGAAGAATCCCAGCCGGTGCAAGTTGTAATAGGGGCTGTTTAGTTGTTTCACTTCATGGAGGCACGCGCCGCAGTCGCCTGCGTCCACCACACGGATGTGGACCGAGTGACGCAAGGGCCCGTGGAAGGCTCGGTCAATGTCCTCTGGCGTGGGTAGCTCTGTCGCCCATTCGTAGCCGGAAGCCCATTCCAGCGGCGCATCCACGCCTCGCGCGCAGCGATAGCAGTGCACGCAGCGCCGGTAGTCCACGTCGACCGCGCCGACCCGCGCGTGCAATCCATCCGTCGGACACCGTGCGGCGATGCGCTCCGCCTCCGCCGGGGTCACGCGGGCCGCCACGGGC
>JBJKQC010000047.1:0-3378 GCA_046705745.1 Dehalococcoidia bacterium | reverse complement strand
GATGAGCGGCGCGGGCTCGGGGCCGAGGTACGCGAAGACCAGACCGCCGAGCGTCTGCACTGGGTAGGCCTTCAGCTTCACGCGGCTGGGGAAGGTGGAGTCCGGCGCCTCGGCGGGCATCTCCAGGCACTGGCCGGTCTCGTCATAGAGCCAGCCATGGTAGGGGCAGCGCAGCCCGCGCTCCTCGGGTATGCCAAACAGCATGTTGACACGGCGGTGGGCGCAGGAGGCCTCGATGAGCCCCAGGCGCCCGCCCTCGTCCCTGTACAGCACTAGGTCCTCGCCCAGGAGCCTGATGGCCTTGGTGGGGTTCTTCTTGAGCTCCGACAGGCCGGCGATGGGCTGCCAGTAGCGTCGCATCAACTCGCCCATGGGCGTGCCCGGCCCAACGAGAGTTAGCCTGTCGTTCTGTTCCGGGGTTAACATGCTGCCCTCCTTCTACCGTTACTGGCACGCGACTCGCGCGGAACCATCTCTTTCAGCCATAAAGCGACCATATTCCGAACGGGATTGCGCGTCAATGGACGGCATCACAGTCATGCATGCTTCATGGCACCGGCTTTGCGCTTGTGCTGGCATCCCATCGGCGTACACTAGCCCCACCGGAGCGCACATTGCGACATGTTGCGAAAGGAGGGCCTACCCATGACCACCACAGATGCTGAGCTGCGCCGGGCGTCGGCGCCCGCGGGACCGCTGGAGGACTACGTCATCGCCGACCCGTACGAGGCGTGGATCAAGAAGGAAGGCGTCAAGCAGATCATCGACTTCGCCTTCGAGGACCTGAAGGCCGTCGAGCTGGGCCCGTGGGAGCGCAAGGGCGGCGCCGGCGCCGTCATCACGATCCCCAACGACCATCTGACCAACGACTCGCACCTCGTGGAGATAAAGCCGGGCGGGAAGTCGGAGCCCGAGCACCACATGTACGAGGAGATTTTCTACGTGCTCTCCGGCCGCGGCGCCACCAGCGTCTGGACGGACCCCAACCACAAGCGGACCTTCGAGTGGCACGAGGGCAGCCTCTTCGCCATCCCGCTGAACGCCTGGTACCAGCACTTCTACGCCAGCGGCACCGAGCCCGCTCGCTACATCGCCCAGACCAGCGCGCCACCCATGATGCGCCTCTTCCGGGACGAGGATTTCATCTTCAACAACCCCTTCGTCTTCAAGGGCCGCTACAGCGGCCAAGAGGACTTCTTCTCCGGCAATGGCAAGCTCTACAACCGGCGTATCTGGGAGTCCAACTTCATCCCCAACGCGCCGCAGATGGGCCTCTACGGCTGGAAGGAGCGCGGCGCCGGCGGCATCAACGTCATGATGACCATGGCGCAGCACTCCCTCCGCTGCCACATCTCGGAGTTCCCCGTGGGCACCTACAAGAAGGCCCACATGCACGGCCCCGGCGCCCACCTCATCCTGCTCCGGGGCACGGGCGGCTTCTCGCTGCTCTGGCGCAAGGGTGAGGAGCCGCGCATGGCGCCCTGGAAGGAAGGGGCCATGGTCATCGTGCCGTGGGACGACTGCATCCACCAGCACTTCAACACCGGCACGACGCCCGCGCGCTACCTCGCGCTGACGCCGGGTTACCATGGCCTGGTGAAGCCCTACGCCGGCCAGGGCAATGGCGCGGATGTGAGCATGAAGGAGGGCGGCCACCAGATCGAGTACGAGGACGAAGACCCGAAGGTCCACCAGCTCTTCGAGTCGGAGCTCAGGAAGCACGGCGCTCCCTGCCGCATGAAGGCGTTCATCCCCTGGTGCACCGGTGAGGTCGGCCCCACGAGCGAACGGGAGATGTAGAATCCGGCGTCCCTGGCATGCAGTCCGAAATAGGTGAACGCCTCGCGGGCCGCCTGGCTTGGAAGGAGGCGCGAGGAGCCACCTCCTATGGCGAAGCGAGCGTGCTCACGGCGGGCCTCAGCCCCTGCTTGCTCGCCTCGGCCGGAAGGAGACGGGTTACAATATCGGCAATTCCGCGGCGAGAACGTGCGTGAACCTTCATCTAGAGCTCGAACAGGAAACAGATGGCCGCTGGATAGCCGAGGTTACTGACCTGGCCGGCGTTCTGGCCTACGGTGACACGCCTGACCAAGCTGTCGCCAGGGCCAAAGCTCTCGCCCTCCGCGTCCTCGCGGACCGTTTGGAACACGGCGAAACCGCGCCGGACCTTCTTTCCGTCTCCTTCGAGGCCGCTTGAGCGATTGGCCGAGCGTCAGGGCGCCGGAAGTCCTCCGGGCACTAGAACGCATCGGCTGGACTGTGAAGCGGCAAACCGGGTCGCACCGCGTGCTGGGCAAGGAGGGCTCCCCAGATTTTGTTTTCGCCTTCCACGACCGGGACGAAATTGGTCCGCGTATGCTCGCTCGCATCGCTCGCCGCACCGGTCTGACGCCCGAAGACCTGTGACCTGCGGGGTCCAGCGGGCGGGCAGCCTCTTCGCCATACCCCTCAGCGCCTGGTACCAGCTCTTCAACGGCAGCACCTGCTCATCCTTAGCGGCGACGCCGGCTATTCCCTTCTATGGACCAAGGACGACATGTCTGACCGGCGCAAGGCGAGCTGGACGGTCGGCGCCATGGTCATCGTTCCCTGGGACGCCTGTTGCCACCAGCGCTGCAACACCGGCACGACGCCCGCGCGCTACCTGGCGCTAACGCCCGGCCACCACGGCCTGGTGAAGCCCTACGCCGGCCAGGGCAAGGGCGCCGACGTGAGCATGAAGGAGGGCGGGCACCAGATCGAGTACGAAGACGAGGACCCCAATGTCCACCAGCTCTTCGAGTCGGAGCTCAAGAAGCACGGTGCGCCCTGCCGCATGAAGGCGTTCATTCCGTGGTGCACGGGTGAGGTCAGCCCGACCAGCGAGCAGGAGGCATAGCCTCCACCTTCCGCGGGATAGCATTTCATGCTATTATAGAACATAAGTACTTCTTAGCGCCTCGCCTCTGGCCCCGGCTTGTCAGGCTGGCGCGCCTGACAAAATTTCGCGCGATTGTTTCGCCTGAAAATCCCGCTGCGCCTGGCCGTGGACTTGTGGAGTCGGTTTCACTGTTCCGCCTTGTTTCGGCTCTGTTTCGGCCCAGTTTCGGGCCTGTTTCAGCTCATGTTTCGCCTTGTTTCACCTGTGAGGACGTCCATGTCCACACTGGGTACCGTCACCCCATCGCCCTATCACGAGATCAAGCAGCGTCTGGGCAGCGGTGAGTACACCGGACCGTGCCTGGCAGCCTTGCAGAAGGGTACGGCGCATACTGTCGAACACGCCGGACAAGAACGGTGCTGAAAAATTCGCGCGAATGGCGCGCGGCGTGAACCCATGCGCCTGGCCGTGGCCTTTCGGAAAGGATATAGGTGCTGCGGTTCTGCTGCGGCCTTGCT
>JBJKQC010000046.1:0-2905 GCA_046705745.1 Dehalococcoidia bacterium | reverse complement strand
GTACCAAGCGAAGCTCACGGCGATGGGCTACCGATGGAGGGGCGCGAACCGCTCGAACATCCCTAAGGGGTGGTTTATGTCGTCGCGCAACTTTGCTTCCCCCGACCATCCCTATACAAGCATCGAGGTGAAGGTCTACGAGCCCGCGCAGGGCTCCGGGGCGTCGGTTGTGCTGGACCTGGTGGTCAGTCACCTGACGCTGACAGCCCGCCCTTCCGACACCTATCTGCCTTCCGACGTAAGCAGTGTGGATGTCACCTATCAGCCGGGAGGCAATGCCACAGCCGCACCGACCTCGATGACGGTGACCAATCCGGGCGACATCCGTATACTGGTGCAGTTCGTCAACGAAATCCCCGTGCAGATAGGCGGGCCCCGGTCCTGCCCAGCTTATCCCGTGCCCGCCCCAAAGGGCAGTATGCGGCTGGCCTTCCATGCTCCCGAGGGGGCGTGGACTCTCGTTGAGACACATCCGTCGGGAGAATGTGCGGGTTACGGAGCGGTGACGATCGGGACCTTTTCGGGGCTTGCTGATATAGAAGGAAAGCTCTGGACTGCGATCACACAACTCTTGGCGAGCGCCGCCACGCCCACGCCTTGAAGCGAGCTACGGGAGAGGGCTAGCAAAACCGGACCGGCCCGTCCACCTCAGCGCAGGGCCGGCAATATCCCAAACTACGGGAGACGGTACCAAACCCGTGGCCGGGCATGCCGGCATAGCCAACGCCGATGCCAAAAGGCCAGCCAAAGGGAACTCTTGGCGCCCTGCCCCCGTCTATATGTCGAGAAGCGCGTCGGGACGAGCGCCAGACGGCAAAAGACATTTCGTTAGTGGGAGGTAGACTATGGACTGGATCAAGCAATCGGCCGGGAGGAAGAGTCTGGCGCTGCTGGCGCTGGCCGTGGGGGCTATCGGGATGAGCGCATGCTCGGGCGGGGCGCAGGCCGCCGGACCACTGGGGCCGTTGAACAATCTGACCGAGGCCCAGCTCACGGCGCTGGGACAAGGTCTGGCCACGGGCGGGAGCGGAAACGCCGGCAACGGCATCACGGTGACCGGCACCGGCGTGGTGAACATCGACCCGGACCTGGCGGTGCTCTCGCTGGGTGTGCAGGCGACGGCGGACACGGTGGCGCAGGCCAGGTCCACGGCGGCCGACCGCATGAACGCCATGCTGGACGCACTGCACCAGGCGGGAATCTCCGACAACGACATCAAGACGCAGCAGTTCCAGATACAGGCGCGCTACCAGCCCTCCGGCAACGGTTCAATCCTGAGCGGCTTCATGGTCACGAACACGCTGACGGTGAAGGTCCACGACATCTCTACCGTGGGAGACGTCATTGACAAGGCTGCGGTGGCGGGCGGCGACGCGACGCGGGTGAACGGCGTGACCTTCACGGTGCAGGACCCGCGCAAGGCGCAGGACCAAGCTCGGAAGCTGGCCTTGCAGGACGCGCAGGCCAAGGCCGATGTCTACGCCGGCGCACTGGGCGTGAAGCGGGGCGCGCTGCTTTCGCTGAGCGAGACCGGCAGCGTCCCAACGCCACAATTCCTTCCAGCGGCGTGGTCCCTGGCGGCGATGCCGACAACGCCCATCCAGCCGGGTGAGTTCGCGGTGACGGTGAACGTGCAGGCGGTCTTCGCTACCCAGTAGCGAGGAAGGGGCGGGCGCGCCCTTATGCCGCTTCGACGGCGTCCGCCTTTTTGGGCGGCGTGGCCACCAGCATGGCGATGAACATGATGGCGAAGATACCCAGGAAGAGGAGGAAAGCGATGTTGTAGCTGTGCGTCTTGTCGAAGACGAAGGCGGCAAAGACGGGGCCGAAGGGGGAGATCATGCGGAAGGGGGCGCCGAAGCCACGAATGGCGCCCAGGTGCGCCCGGCCGAAATAGTTGGCGAAGATGAGGTTCTCCAGGATGGTGGAGCCGCCAACTGCGAACCCGAAGGCCAGCCCGAAGACGACGGCGAGGGGGTAGGTCCCGGCGATGAGAATGATGAGCATGCACAGCATGAACAGCACGGCGACGATCATCGCGCCGTAGCGCACGTGGACGCGCTCCATGAACAGCCCCCACGGCACGACGGTGATGGCCGAGACGGTCGCGTATATCGAAAGGATGCTCACGGCCTGCGCATAGGAGAGCCCCTTGTCCTGGAAGTTGGGGACCATATGCAAGTTCACGGAGCCCAGGGCGAAGCGGTTGACGGCGGAGTACACAATGAGCGCCCAGAAGGCCCGCGTGTGGCGCGCCTCCTGGAGCGTGAACGAGACTTCCGTGACCCGGCGAACCCTCCGGGCGCCGGCGGATTTCTCCGTGTGCTCATGGTGGTCGTCCGGCCTGTCGCCGTCCGCCCTGTCGCCGTCCGCCCTGTCGCCGTCTGGAAGAAGGCCCATGTCCTCGGGACGGCGGCGGAGGTAGAGGGCTGCGGGCAGCGCGATGGTGACGACGGCCAACCCGGAGAGCGCCACGAAGGCCCAGCGCCAACCCGCTGCGGTGATGACGGCGAGGATGAACAACGGCACAATGGCCTGGCCGGCCCGCTGGCCGACACCCCGGATGGCAATTGCCCGCCCACGCTTGCGGACGAACCAGTTTGCGATGGCAATGGACGTCCCGACCTGGATACCGGCCAGAGCGGAGCCCCGGCCGATGCCGAAGGCTATCCAGAGCTGCCAGGGCTGGGTCATGACGGACATGGCCAGCAGGGAGCCTGAGATGAGCAGGCCGGTGACGATGACAATAACGCGCGAGCCGTACCGGTCCAGTAGCCGGCCGAACAGGAAGGTCATGGCGGAGCCGGTGAGGGTGCCGATGGTGAAGGCTAGGGAGATGACGGTCCGGTCCCAGCCGAGATCGTCCTGGATGTGGGTGATGAAAACGCCGAGGACGGGACCGAAG
>JBJKQC010000045.1:0-2661 GCA_046705745.1 Dehalococcoidia bacterium | reverse complement strand
CTCCTGTCTTCCACCATTCTCAAGAGCATCAAGGACGACAAGGAGCGGACGCTCAGGCAGATGTTCCCGGAAGAGTTCGGCGCAGAGGATGAGCCCCAAATGCACCCGGCCGAGATAGAAGCAGCAGCGCGGGAACGGGGAGGCGTGTACCGGCATATCGTCGTGACAGGCAGGTCTGGGTACGTGCGTCGAGTCGACGAAGTCGAGCTCCGGTCCCTACCAGCCGGAGTGGTGTTCGTCCACGTTGTCTGCGCGGTCGGAGACCATCTGGTGACGGGCACCCCGCTTCTGGTCGCATGGTCGCGGCAGCCGCTCGAAGAACACGAAGAAGCCGGGCTCCAGAAGGCTTTCGTGCTGGGGGCCCAGCGGACCATGACGCAGGACCCACGGTTCGGCATTCAGCAGATGGCCGACATTGCCATCAAGGCGTTATCGCCGGGCATCAACGACCCTTCAACGGCGGCCCAGGCGATGGACAACCTTGGCGCGGTCCTGGCGATCCTTGCCGCCAGGCAGTTCCCCAGCGCTCTCCGGCGCGGCAGCAACAATGTCACCTATCTGTTCACGATCCCTACGTTCGCCGCATATGTGAAGGGGGCCTTCAACGACATACATCATTTTGGCCGAGACAATCCAAGCGTGCTTTCCTACCTCATCAGAACGCTGGGCCAAATCGCAGACAGGGTGCCGAGCAAGGCCCGAAGTGACGCATTGCGCGAGCAGCTCGACCGGATAGCGCGGGCGCTACCGGAGGCCGCCTTCTCCGAAGATGACAAGACTGTACTCCGGCGTCAGGCGTTAGCGGTGATGCGGAGGCTGGAGGAGCGATCCATGCCGGAAGATAACTGGGGCCGCAAGATCTCTGATGACGGGCCGACGTAAGACGACCCGTCATCGCCAAATATCGCCAGCGGCCAGACTCGGGGTCACTTTTCGACGGCGCCAGGAACCTCCGTCGTCGCGGGGTGTGTTGCCTCGTCCATCGAGTGCTCGTGGGCGTGACTGTGTCCGCCGTGGTAGGCGCAGGCCAGCCCACGGTAGCGCATGGACAGCAGCACGATGACGATCTGAGCGAAGAACTGGACGGTCAGAAGCGTCATGAAGACTGGATCGCGGATGGTGATGGCGTGGGAGTAAAAGAGGAGGCTGGCCAATACCCACACAGACCAAGCCGTGATGCTGATGCCCGCCGAGCAATGCTCCTTCCACAGGTGAGTGATCTGTGGCACGTATCCCACCGCAACGATGATCGTCGCTCCCAGTGCCAGGTATTGGACAAACTCCGTAAGCATCACACATCTCCTTACCGCTGCCCGTCTACGCCTCGGACGAATGGAGGGGGATACAGTATCCCACGCTGCCACGACATGGCCAACGGGGTGGGCGGGCGTCAGCCCTCTAGCATTTCACGGAGGGTTATGGCGTTGCGGACGGCGTGGCCGCCGACGTCGTTGTTGAAGTAGGCATAAACAGTCTCTACTGCTTCGCCGGCTGAGCGGATGCGCCGTGCCCACTCAGCGAGCTGGTCATGGGAGTAGCTGCCGGAATAGGCCTGCTCCGTGGGGCCGTGGAACCGGAAATAGGCGGCGGGGCCGGTGGTAGCGACGGGGCATTCCATGCCGTGCATGTCTTGGACGCAGAAGCAGACGTCGTGACGGCGCAGCAGGTCCAGCACGTCCGCAGCGAACCACGACGCGTGGCGGAACTCGAAGACGTGGTGACGGCCAGGAGGCAAGAGCTTCACGAAACCCTCCAGCAAGTCCACGTCCTTGTGGAGACCCGGCGGCGTTTGGTAGAGGAGCGCGCCCATGCGCTCCGTCCCCACGCCTTGGACTCGCTCGATGAAGGTGTGCAGGGCCTCGGCGGCGTTGCGGAAGCGCTGGATGTGCGTGATGTAGCGGCTGACCTTGAAGGTGTAGATGAAGCCTTCTGGCACTCGCCTGCCCCAACCCTTGACCGTGCTCTCCGATGGCAGGCGATAGAAGCTGTTGTTGACTTCCACGGAGTTGAAGTGCTGGGCGTAGTGCTCCAGCCAGCGACTGTTGGGCAACTCCTTTGGGTAGAAGTCGCCGTCCCAGTGCTTGTAAGACCAGCCGCTGGTGCCGATGCGATAGACCGGAAACATGGGTGCGCCCACCGCTGCGTGCGTCTAGCGGCAGTCTAGCGCTGGGGAGGGTTAAAAAGTAAGAGAGGGCGAAGGGAATGGAGTCCGCCCCTACGAGGGGCGAGGGTAACGGGTGGGGTCGAAGTCGGTGCGGCCGTAGTTGCGCAGCCAGAAGTCGCCTTTGCGGGGGAAGTCCGCATAGAGGCCGAGGTTAGCGCCGCCGATCACGTGCAGGTGGCCGTGGGGCTGCGTCTGGAGGGCATCGTCGCCGAAGTTGGAGACAAGGCGAAACCCGCCCGGAGCGTCGGCCTCACCGAGATCAACGGCCAGGGCTGACGCGCGGGCAAAGAGGGGCGAGCGCCAGAATTCCGCCTGGTCCATATGCGCCTTGGGAGCGATGAGATACATGACGGGCACCCAGAGCAGCGAGTTGCGGAAGACGATGAGCTCGCCATCTTGGTAGCGAATTTTGGAGGGCACTCGTCCGGAGACGATGCCGCAGAACTCGCATAGACCGTCGTCATGCAGCTTGGATTCTGGGTACATGGCGCTAAGGC
>JBJKQC010000044.1:0-2555 GCA_046705745.1 Dehalococcoidia bacterium | reverse complement strand
CCCTGAGCCTGCCTTGACCACGGCACGCTTCCGCTGCCGCTCCAAAGTCTCGGCCTGTACTTGGACTACGACCTGGCGCCGCTCCCCGTCCGATGGCGCTCTGCGCGAGGCGTCCCCTTGCTCCAGCTTCCGCACAATTTGGTCCATATCCACTCCCGTCTGCACTCGATGCCCTGTCGATGCCCACGAAGTGAAAAGCCGCTGGCGGGCCATGGGCCGCAGCATGCGGCAGAGGCTATCATTCCTGGGCCTCTAATATAAGCTGCGGGCATCGGTGCGGCGAGCATTGTTGCGAGGCGGGAGCACTGAAAGGGCCACACGCGCTTCCTTTAGGCCTGGTCGGTAGGCCTGGACAAAACAAGTTGTAGTATTGACGCAACCGGGTTATGCACCGAGCATGCACCCAAATCAAGGTCCATCTGGAGAAACAAAGGAGGGAGCCATGGCCACAACGCGTGAGAAGCTGTACGACGTCGGCGGCGTCTTGATGCCTCGCCCGTTCAAGCTGCGCAGGCTGGGGCACTTCGGGCTCAACGTGGCAGACACCGCCGCATGCCTCCGCTTTTACCGTGACCTGCTGGGCTTCAAGGTCTCGGACGTGATGGACTTCAAGGACAACCCGGCCAACGCCGACCGTCTCCAAGGCGTCAGCGACACCAAGGGTTACTTCCTTCACTACGGGGGCGACCACCACGCCTTCGTCCTGTTTTCGCAGCGCGTCCTTGACGCCACGGGCCGTGGCCATGGCGAGGTGGACATCAACCAGATCACGTGGCAGGTGGGGGCGCTGGAAGAAGCGGCCAACGCCGTGGACTACTTCAATGAGCACCAGGTGCGGGTGCTCCGCTCGGGCAGGGACATGCCCGGCAGCAACTGGCACACCTATGCCCTGGACCCGGACGGCCACACCGTCGAGCTCTACTATGGCATGGAGCAGATTGGATGGGACGGCAGAAGCAAGCCGCGGGAGATGTACTACCGCCGCTTCAGAGAGCGCCCCGAGTTGCCGCAGCCATCCGAGGAATCGGAGGTTGAGGAGGCTGTCGCCAAAGGCATAGACATCTTCTCCGGCCACCGGGACGTGGACACGGCGCCGGCTGTCTATGATGTCGGCGGTGTCATGCTGCCACGGCCGTTCAAGATCACCAAGATCGGCCCCGTGGACCTGTTCGTCGACGACCTCGATGCCTCGCTGGCCTACTACACGGGCGTCTTGGGCTTCACCATTACCGAGGAAACGCACGTCGCCGGACACCGATGCGTGTTTCTCCGCGTGGGCACCGAGCACCACAGCTTGGGCCTATTCCCCAAGCCATTGCGCGCGGAGCTCGGCCTCAGCCCCCACACCACGCTGGGCTCTTTCGGCGTCGAGGTCGGCAGCTACCGGCAGCTTCGGGACGCCATCGGCTTCCTCAAGGAGCGGGGGGTGGTCTTCAAAGAGCTACCGGAGGACCTGCACCCAGGCATCGACTATGCAGCCTACGCCAAAGACCCGGAGGGCCACTGCATACAGCTCTACTACTACATGGAGCAGGTCGGCTGGCAGGGGACGCCGCGGCCACGCGAGCTGCGCCGGAAGACGTTGGCGGAATGGCCTGAGGCCCTGGAGCCGATGGCGGACACCTACGCGGACCAGACGTTCCAGGGCCCGCTGGGATAAATGGGGCCCCGGGGAAAGCATCCCCGCTTTCACCCCGTCTGAAGTTTCGTTACGCGCCAGTCCTAGGCGCTGGACGCTTGATCGCCAATTGGCGCGACAGCCGTCTCGGCAAGCACGGGCAGCGTGAAGCTGAACGTGGTCACCCGCCGTTCCGGCGAGCTCACGGCCCAGATGCGGCCGCCTTGCTTCTCCACGATATGCCGGCAGATCGCGAGTCCCAGTCCTGTCCCACCTTGGCGGCCTGCTCGGTAGAACTCGCGGAACAACAGCGGCATCTGCTCCTCTGGGATCGCCCGTCCCTCGTTGGTCACGTGCACGAGTACTTCCCTACCGTCACACTCCACGCTCACGTCAATAGGCGTACTGGGAGTCGAAAATTTGCCGGCGTTGGTCAACAGGTTCACCAGCACTTGCGCCGTCCGCTTGGGGTCAATCATGACCAGCGGGACCTCCGGCTGCGGCCATCGCGTCCGTATCCTGGAAGTGAGAGCCTTCGGAAGTCGCGCGAACGCTTCGTCAATAGCGGACGACAACGCGCTGCGCTCCGGCGCCACGGAGAAGGTCCCGGCTTCCACCTGGGCCATGTCCAGCAGGTTATCCACTAGGGCCAGGAGCCGGTCAGCCTGGGCACCGATATCCGACATGATTTCCATGGCGGACTGAACGGTATGCGTGTCCTCTACAGCCAGGGCAACGCCCAGTTTTATCACGGCGGCCGGGGAGCGAAGCTCGTGCGTCACCATGCTCAGGAACTGCTCGCGCATGCGTTCCATGCGCAGCCGGTCGGTGATATCCGTGAAAATCGTCACCGTGAACCGCAAGTTGCCGTCCTCGTCGAGGACCGGCGTGGAACGGACTGAGAAGTCGCGTTCCTCCCCGCCTTGCCGGTTGCGCA
>JBJKQC010000043.1:0-3156 GCA_046705745.1 Dehalococcoidia bacterium | reverse complement strand
CGTCGTGCACCTTGGAGCCGCGCAGATCGGCCAGGTCGAATCCCTCGCCGAACTCGACGCCCTTCACGGCATTGACGCTGCCGACTGCAGCCGCCAGGCGCGTGCTCAGCTTGCGGTCCCACTGGATGTGCGAGCCGAGGCCGATAGGCAGACCCTCTGCTATAACCTCGATGACCCCGCCCAGGCTGTCGCCGGCCTCTCGCGCGGCATCTATTTCGTGCACCATCCGCTCGCTTGCGGCCGGATCGGCGCACCGCACCGGCGACGCCTCCACCTCGCGCCAGTCGATGCGCTCGGGCCGCTCGGCTTGGACGCCACCGATGTTCAGGACATGGCTGTGAACCGCAACGCCGAACTCCGCGAGGAACGCGCGGCAAACAGCGCCCACCGCGACACGCGCCGTGCTCTCGCGCGCGCTGGAGCGCTCCAGGATGTTGCGGGCGTCGTCCTGCAGGTACTTGTTAATGCCTGGAGTATCGGCGTGTCCCGGGCGCAGGCGATGGATGGGCGTCACCTCGTCCTCGACCGGCGTCTTGCTCATGGTGTGTGTCCATGGCTTGCCATCAGGGCCGTTGCCGGTCGAGTGATCGCGGTTCTCGATAAGCATGGCAATGGGACTGCCCATGGTCAGGCCGTGGCGGACGCCCGTCTGGAGCACCGCGTAGTCCGTTTCGATGCGCATGCGTCCGCCACGGCCATAACCGGCCTGGCGGCGAGCCAGGTCCTCGCGGATATACGCCTCGCTGATAGACAGCCCGGCGGGCAGTCCTTCCAAGATCGCCACAAGGCCGGGCCCATGGGATTCACCTGCGGTCATAAAACGGAGCATCGGTCCCTCCAGACATTCGCCACCGCGCGACATCAGCTTGCGTAGGCAATTCTACCAGGCAAGGTAGGTATGAACATGGCCATAGAGCAGGGACTGTCACCCACAGTCCCTCTCGCCGAGGAAGAGAACGCACTCAGTAGGATGTGCTGGATCGCATGGTGGTCTCCTAAAAAGGGATTGGAGCGGTCCGTCCAGCGCCAAAGTGATAAGAAAACATCACTTCCGCCGCCGCTTTTAGGGGGGCGATTTAAGGTGGTGAAGCCTTTAGTGGAATCAAAGTGATGTTTTGCCATCAGAATGGCAGAGAGAACTTTCGTTCTATTTTACCACCGGACGCCAATTCCCGGAAGGTGCCGCGACGGTGCTTTTGAGACAAGCACTTAGATTGGGGCAATGGCCTCAGGCACATCCTCACCATCGTCATTAGGCACAGGGCAAACGATGTAACCCTCTCGAATGACCCCGGCCTGCTCGTCCAGCTCAGGCGCCTGGCCCTCGGCGCGCGTCTCGCCCCGGTCGAAGCAGTATGCCACCCATGCCGCCATTGCCGCATCGAGCTGATCGGTTGTCGGCACTTTGTCGCTTGGAAACTGGACCTCCAGCGACTTGAGTAGCTCGAAGCGTGCTTTCCGGCCTTCCAGCGTCCGTTTGGCCGGTAGCGAAGCACCCCCGACTTCTCTGAACGCCCGGCCTGGAAAGACCTCCAATAGGTTGGCATCCGAGGGCGTCGTCCCGTCCATGCCCAACAGTCGAAAGCGGCTGCCGCTGGTTACCAACTGATAAAACAGCTTGACGCTGCCCGTGATCAAGCCGGAATAAGGCCTTCCGTCCTCGGGAAAGGTGTAGGGTGTGCGCCCGGGCGCATTCACTAGCCGCTCTGACTCCCGCATGGATGCTCCAATATCTCCAGCGAGCCCCTGCGGCCCATCGATGGCCAGAACGAATGCCTTGCCCAAAGCCTTGTTGGGGATGATGCCGCTACCGTCCTCCTTGTAGTCCCACGTAGAAAAGCTGCAGCGTAGGTCCGGGCCGAGCACAGCCACGTCGCAGGGCCGCCGCTTTCCGGCGCTAGGGTCCGTCAGATCCAAGCCGATATAGTGGCGGCGCCCGTCGCTTTCCCTGGCGCCTTCGCCCGACCGGCGTAACGTGCGGCGCCGGCGCCACTTGGCAACATAACGGGCGGTAACGGCCGCCGCGACGATCGAGGCGCCCGCCGCCTTGTACCAGCGGGAGGAAATATCCATGACCGTAGTCTAACGAGGAGTAAGCGGAAGCCCAATCAGCCTAAGGTACGGTTAATGGGCGGTCTGCGCGTCCAAGTAAGACTGGAGTATCACGGCCGCGGCACCGGCGTCCACTGCGCCGCGCGGCGCCCGGGCAGGACGGCTGCGCCCCGGCTCCGGCCGTGCGGAGCGTATGCGGTGCTCTGCCTCCGATGTGGAGAAACGCTCGTCCCAGGTGACGATGGGAATGGCCAGGTGCTCTTCCAGAGTGCGGATGAACCCCTGTGTTGTCTCCGCTTGCGGGCCGCGCCGTCCGCTCAGCGAAAGCGGCATGCCAACGACAATCATCTCCGACTCGCGGTCTCGTGCCTCCCGCGCCACTGCCTGCCAATCGGCATCGCCGCCGCGACGCTCGATAACGCCAGCCGGAACGGCAAGGCAGGTCCCCGTGTCACCCGAAGCCAGGCCGATGCGCCGCTCGCCAACGTCCAGCGCGAGAATGCGCACGGACTTACGCGCCCTTCTCCCGCACGGCTGCGACGGCGGCCTCCAAGGCTGCGGCAAGCTGCTCCGGCTCTCGACCGCCGGCCTGCGCCACCTGCGGCCGACCGCCCCCACCCCCGCCCATGCGCTTCGCCGCCGCCCGGACAATGTCCCCGGCGCTGTATCCCCGGTCCACGAGGTCTTGGGTCACCATCGCGACGACCATAGGGCGATCATTGAACACGCCGCCCAAGACCACGATGCCGCTGCCCAGCTTGTCCCGCAACCAGTCGCCCATCTCCCGCAGCGTCTCCATGTCAGGAGCGTTGGAACGTGCAGCCAGCATGGTAACGCCATCGACGCGCTGCGCCTTGTCGAGCAGCGACTGCGCCTCCTGCCGCGATGACTCCCGTTGGTTGGCCATGGACGCCCGGCGCGCGTCCTCCACCTGCTGAAGAAGGCCGTCGATGCGCGAAGCTAGTTCGGCAGGTGTAGCGTGCAGCTTCGCGGCGGCCTCCTCCAGCCACTCGAGACGCCGGTCCATCCACTCCTCGGCGCCACTGCCGGTCACGGCTTCGATACGGCGGACGCCCGTCCCTACGCTGGTCTCACTGACCAAGT
>JBJKQC010000042.1:0-2548 GCA_046705745.1 Dehalococcoidia bacterium | reverse complement strand
CGATGATCCCAAGGTCCGCATGGCGTTCGCCATGGCTATGGACCGGCAGCAGCTGGCGGCCACCGTCGTTGACAACCACGTCCAACCAGCCACGGGCCTGCTGCCTCCCGGTATACCCGGCTACTCGGATACGTTGAAGGGCATCCCCTACGACCCAGCGCAGGCGAAGAAGCTGCTTGCTGAGTCCAAGTACGGCCAGGGAACGTTCCCCACCATCGTGTTCACCATCCAGGGCTCCGGCCAAAGCACCGGTCAGGGTACCGCTCAGATTCCACCGGACATCGCCTTCATGGTGGCCTCCTGGCAGCAGAACCTGGGCATCGATGTGCAGGTTAAGCAGCTCCCAGCCGACGTCTACTACTACCAGCTCGCTCAACAGAAGGGGAATCTCTTCGAGTACGGCTGGGTAGCCGATTACCCGGACCCGGAGGACTTTTTGGACGCGTTGCTGTACTCCGGCTCCACGGAGAACAACATCGGCCACTGGTCCAACTCCCAGTTCGATAAGCTCATCGTGGAGGCGCGGACGGAGCAGGACACAGCCAAGCGGATGGCTCTGTATCAGCAGGCAGAGCAGATCATGCTGAACGACGCCGCCATCATCCCTCTCTACCACGCTGAGGACTACACCCTGGTCAACCCACGCATCCAGGGCTTCAGCATGAGCCCGCTCGGCGTCCCCGACCTCCAGGGTGTGAAGATCGTTGGGACGGGAACGGCTAAGTAAGGCGTAACGGTTGAGTAGTGGTCGACCAGTCGCGCTAGAGGGCCCAGGCAGATGTGAAGTCACCCCGTTCCCAGTGCGCCCAAGGGGAATGGCAAACGATGGGGGGCAAAGGCGAATGCATTCAGCCTTTATGGGACAGAATCGTTAGGATTTGCGTTGGATCGTCTGGCCCCGGGTTTCGCTTCGCCCTGCTTACCCCTTATCCGACGCTCCGTCAATCTCAGGATGATAGCGATTGACTATCGGCAACCGCCGGTCTCTTCCAAAGGCGCGCGGCGTGATCTTCACGCCAGGCGGGGCCTGCCTTCGCTTATACTCGCTCCGGTCAACCAGCCCCACTACGTGTGCCACCACCTCTGCCGGCATGCCCGATCTAACCATTTCTCTTGTGGTCTTGTCGCCTTCGACGTATGCCTCCAGGATCGGGTCCAATACCGCATATGGCGGCAGAGAGTCTTCGTCCTTCTGCTCCATCCGCAGTTCCGCCGTTGGCGGTCGCGCGATGATGGACTGTGGAATGATTTCCCGGCCGCGAACGCGGTTAAGGTGCTGGGCAAGTTGCTGGACTAGAGTCTTTGGCACGTCCTTGATGACCGCGAACCCGCCCGCCATGTCGCCGTAAAGCGTGGCATAACCGGTGGCCATCTCGCTCTTGTTGCCCGTGGTCAGCACGATCCAGCCGAACTTGTTGGAGACGGCCATGAGGAGGTTCCCTCGAATACGGGCCTGAATGTTCTCTTCAGCCACATCATGGGGACGGTCCTGAAAGACGGGCGCGAGTGCCGCCAGATACGCGTCGAATATCGGTCGGATTGGCAGTATCCCCATGCGCACGCCCAGGTTTGCCACCAGCATTTGCGCATCGTCCAGGGACTGTTGGGCAGTGTACTGAGACGGCATGAACAACGTGGCCACATGCTCCGCGCCCAGGGCGTCCACGGCGATGGCAGCGGTCAAAGCGGAATCGATGCCTCCGGAAAGGCCGATGATGGCGCTTTGAAAGCCGCTCTTGCGCACGTAGTCCCTCGTGCCGGTCACCAGCGCCATATAGACCTCCGCCAAGGGGTCCAGGGGAGGGGGCAAGGGCGGCTGCTGTACAAGCGAGCGGGAAAGCTGCTCTGGTTGATCGCTGAGGTAGTAGTGGGAGGGTGCCCCAATGTCCACCAGCTCTCGCGCCGCCTCGGCCCCATCGCTCATCGGCGCAGCCACTAAGTCCGCGTCCACGACCAGCACCAGCAATGACTCCTCGAACTGAGGCCCGCGGGCCACGACCTGGCCGTCAGGGCTCAAGACGAGACTTTGGCCATCGAACACCAACTCGTCCTGCCCACCGACCGTGTTCACATAGGCGACGTACAAACCATGGCTCAAGGCCCTCTTGGCAAGCATTTGCTCGCGCTGTCCGCCCCTCTGTCGAAAGTAAGGAGAGGCATTGATGTTGACGATGACCTCCGCCCCGGCAGCCCGTTGCACCGTGGTCGGCCCCACCTCATACCAGATGTCCTCGCAGATGTTCACGCCGACGCTGACGCCGCTCACCGTGAAGACCGGACATTCCCTGCCCCGCGTGAAGTAACGGTCCTCGTCAAAGACGCCATAGTTAGGGAGCCATATCTTGTGGTACATGGCCACGAGCTGGCCGTCATGGGCAACCGCAGCCGCGTTGTACAAGCGGCCATCCAGCATGTCCGGCGTGAGCGGCGCTGCGCGGTTGAAAAAACGTCCCGCTTCGAAATCGGTGGTGCCAATGACGGCCGTGATTCCTGTGCTCGCGTGCACCAGGCGGTCAAGCTGTCGCCGAGCGTCATCTAGGAACTGCCG
>JBJKQC010000041.1:0-8203 GCA_046705745.1 Dehalococcoidia bacterium | reverse complement strand
TGCTTCGCCGGTGGCGTCTCTCCTTCATCCGGGTTCCATCCGCCCGCTTGCTCGATGGCCACGCCGCCTTTGCCATAGCGGCGGAACAGCTCCGCCACCGGCTCCACGAACTCGAACGGTACCTCGATGCTCAGCTCGAGCCATTTTGGGGTGGGCATGAGTCCCCTACTGTTAATGGTCCGCATACAGACGTAGGGGCCTCGCGGGAAGCGAAGCCCCCTGTCGCCACATGCGGGCCTTGTAGTCAGTAGGTTACCACGCGGTCATATTCCACGAACGCATTGGCCGCGTCCACCGGCGTACCGAACCCGCTGTTCTTCCCCTCGAAGTCTGCTTCCGTGACTCCACGAGCACGGCCGCAGAGCCCTCAGACGCTGATCCGGACGTTCCTCTCCACTAGGAATCCCATGAGCTCTGTCAGAGGAGGGATGCCGATACCGTGAATTTGTTCGGCGACGCTGTCCTTGATCAGCCGGGCCGCCTCGCCCTGCAGGATGATCCCCGTCTCATGGCCGGCGTCGATGACCCCTTTGGCCATCAGGAACGGGAACGTCGCCTTGGTGGGATCATCTGTACCGTGGGTCCCAACAAACAGGATTCTCGCCACCTCTGTACCTCCTTCTGCTCTACGCAGGTTTCTTGCTCACTTTGACTTCCATGCCCCGAAGGTGATCCCCAGCGTCCCGAAGTTGGTTGCGCTCGATTCTCGTGGTGCTCCTGTAAACACGTCCAACCTGGACGCGATGTGGAAGCCTTCGAAGCCTGCGTCCTTCACGACCGCCTCCAGCTCTGCCTCCAGCAGAGCCCCGGCGATTCAACCTGTCCAGAGGGAGATATCTTCCTTGGCGCTGTCGGGTACCGCCTTCTGCACCAAGATGTCCCCGATCTGGAGTCGTCCGCCTGGCCGCAGCACGCGCGCCATCTCACGCAGGGCCACAGCCTTGTCCGGGACCAGGTTAAGCACACCGTTGGAGATGATCACATCGGCCCAGCCGTTAGGGACTGGAAGCGCCTCTGCGTAGCCGTCGGCGAAGCATACGTTGGCTAACCCCGCCTCCTCTGCAGCACGGCGCGCCTTCTCCAGCATCTCCGGCGTCATGTCCACACCAACGACCCTGCCCGAAGGCCCTACCATCTTGGCGGCGATAAAGCTGTCTATGCCCGCTCCGCTGCCTATGTCAACGACTTGCTCGCCTTCGTCCAACTTGCCCAGGCTGAAGGGATTCCCCGTGCCGGCGAACGACTCCACCACCCGGTTTGGGATGCCCTCGAGCCATTCCTCGCGATAGGACAGCATCTGCGCCAGCGGACGACCCGTGTGGAAGTGGAACATCTGCTGGGGTGATTGGGCTACAGTTGCATATTCTTCCCTGATTGCGTTTCGCAGCACCTCAACCGAAACGGTCGGCACTTGCACGATTTCCTCTGCCATCTTTCCGCACCTCACTATTCCAGCGTAACGGTCACGGGGACCGGGTTTCGGATGATGTCCAGCACCGGAGAAGTCCTCTGTACGTACTCACAGAGTTCCAGCACCTTGTCCCGCGGGGCGTCACTTTTCACCGCATAGGACAGCCGGATGCCCTCATAGCCGGGTCTCACCGAATCTGACAGCCCCAAGAAGGCCTGCAAGTCCAAGTCCCCTTCCAGCTTGAACTGCAAGCTCTCGACGTTGATTCCACGTGCCGCGGCGTTGTACACGAATCCGACAGCCAGACACGGCGCCAGCGCGGCGAGCACCGTTTCGACAGCGTTAGGCGCCGTATTGGTGCCTAGCAGGATCGGCGGCTCGTCACCCTCGACGATGAAAGGCTCCGACCGCGAGGAGTCCTCGACTCCAGCGCCGTAGAACCCTTGGATGGACGTCCGAGAACGTGCGCCGGTGACCCAGGTAGTCGTCGCCCGGAACGTGAATTGGGCCAAAGCAGGACGTGCCTTGATGGCCTCGACGGTCGCCACGAGCTTTCCGACGTCCACCCCATTGACCTGGCTTTTGGTTGTCATCGGCATCCTCCCCTTTCTCCTCGCATTTCCGGCATCGGCCGCAGGTGTGCGTATCGCATCCGCCGGAACATCGCGATGCGCCCTCGGCATGCCGCATATGATGCGGAGCGCGCCGGCCAAGACCATCGGTCGACTGTCCGATTTCTGGGAGGAGACACGCCGCCAACGCGCACGGGCGCCCCGTCGTGGCTCATGGGGTGCATTAATGGCGAGAGCGAGAGGCGGCTGGGCGCTTGCTCAGTCCAGCAAGCCGTGCTCTAGCGCGAATAGCGCGGCTGCTGCCCGGCTGGATACGCCGATCTTGTTGTATATGTGCTCGAGGTGCGAACGCACTGTGCTGTCGCTCACGTACAGTGCGTGGGCCATTTGCGGTCGGCTGAGCCCGCGGGCTGCGAGCCGGAGCACCTCGACCTCACGGTCCGTGAGCCCGCGAGGCCAGCTGCGCTGTGATCGGCCGGAATGGGTTCCATGTGCGTAGTCGTAGCCCTTCCCGATCGCGTCGAACGCCTCTGGAGATAGCCCGCCCCCGACGTCTTGCTCCATCAGATGCAGCGCCTCTTTTGGCGCTAAGGCCGGGCGGCCTGGAGCGTCATGGGTGAGCTCGTCGAACTGGTCGGCGACAGCGAGGATGCGCGCTCCCAGCGGGATTTGCGTGCGTTTCACGCCTCGATAATATCCCTGGCCGTCTGGCCGCTCGTGATGCGCCCCGACCAGCTCAGCTGCTGACTGAAGGGCAGGGACTTTCGCGAGGATTCGTTCTCCGTGGTACGGGTGCAGCCGGATTTGCTCCCACTCGGCCGGTGTTAGTTTCTCCTGAGGTTTTTCTGAGATGAACGACGGCACGGCGGCGAGGCCTACGTCGTGTGTAAGCGCAGCGAGGTAAGCCGCCTCCGATTCCGCTTGGGGGATTGCCATCTCCTCAGCGAGATGGTTGACGATGGCGGCAACCCTCCGGGAGTGTCCCATGGTGTACGACGATTTCATATCCGCGAAGTCGGCGAGCGCCGAAGCTGCGTCGAGAAGTCTGGTAGAGCCGATCCATCGCTGAGGAGTCTTAGGCTCAAGCTCCATCACGACGGCCCAAGGTCCGTCTTGGCTTTCCAGTGGCTCCCAGAAGTCCGGCTCGGCGCATGAGTCCAGCAGGATGTCCGCAATCGATGGGTCGAACGCGCCACCACGCCGCCTGCGAATGAGCCGGACGGCAGACTCACGACCGCCGGCGTTGTGGAACGCCTCGAAAAACGCGGACAAGTAGACGATTCGGGAGATGGCAGGTATGTTCGACTGACAGAGCCCAGTGGGAAAACCCTGTCCGTCCCATTGCTCGAAGACGAAAAACAGCGCCTGCTGCACAGCTTCTGTCATGCCAAGTCGTGCCGCGAAGGTCCGGGCGACATCGCATGTGTTGTGGAACCCTTCGCGGACATAGTCGGAGCCGTGAATAGCAAATTCAGCAATTCGCCTGGCCCGTTTGGGCAGAGAAGCCCCCACGGCGATGTTCCTCTGGAGCCAATTGAATTTTTCTACAACGCTTCGCGGATCTGTATAGAAGATCAGATCGCGCCTGGCGGCTATTTCGTCCGCCATCATGAGGCGGGCAATTTGACTAGTCCAGGCCGTACACCCGACATCCATCAGGAGTGCCGTGTAGTAGACGTCGGCCTGTTCCGCTCCCGACATCTTCAGGGCACGGGCCAGCCGCATAGCGATATAACAGGAGCGAATCCCATGCTCTGCGGGGAGCCCGACCGCTAGGTCACTGGCAAGCGAGACGGCGGCAAGGACATCCGCGGTGCGAATTGCGTCTTGTGTTGGGTTCCGCTCTAAGCGCTGCGTCTCGCTCATGAAAGTCCACTCCAAAACGCCCCGGTTTCGAGAGGGACGCTTACGCTAGCTTATTGCCGGGCTGTTCTGTTAGAAAGCGCTCACGGCAAAATCTAATGGTAGGGATCGGAGTTCGCAGCCAGAGAAGGGCCTCTTGGCACTGTCGCTAGTTGAACCAGCCTTTGCTTTTCCTCTTGTCGGAGCCATCTCCGTCCTGGAAGCTGCGTTGCAGCTCTTCCAGCAACTCTCGTTGGTGCTTGGTGAGGCTCTCAGGCGTCGAGACGTTCACGGTCACCAACTCATCTCCGCGGCGCCCGCTTCGGCCTAAATGCGGCACGCCTTGACCTTTGACTCGGAACACGGCTTTGCTTTGGGTTCCGGCCGGTATTTTGAGCTTCGCCGTCCCTTCAAGGGTCGGCACTTCGAGTTCAGTCCCCAAGGCTGCTTGGGGGAAGGTGATGTTCAACGTGTACAGGATGTCGTTCTCGGCGCGGTCGAACACCTCATGCGGCTGGACATGCATATTGACGTATAGATCGCCGGGAGGTCCGCCGAACTCTCCACTGTCGCCTTGCCCTTGCAGGTGGAGCCGCATTCCGTTGGACACACCTGCTGGTACCGTGACCTGGATGCGGCGCTTGGCTCGCTCAAGGCCTGTCCCGTGGCAATGCGTGCAAGGCGTCTTAATGATTTCACCCGTGCCGCCACACACGTTACACGTCGCTTCTGTTACGAACTGACCAAAGACGCTTCGTTGCGCGCGTCGCACCCGCCCAGTACCGCGGCAGTTGGAGCAAGTCTCCTTGGGGTGCCCTGGCTCGCTGCGGGCGCCGCCGCAGTGTCCGCACAGCTCGGTCCTTTGTATCTCTACTTCCTTGGTCGTGCCGAACACGGCCTCTTCAAAAGAGATGGTGAGGTTGGTGATAAGATCGCGGCCCTCCCGGGCGCGCGTGCGAGTGCTCCCACCACCGCCGAAAAAGGCGTCGAAGATGTCCCCGAACCCTCCGAAGACATCAAAGCCTTCGAAGCCCTGGCCCATGCCCTGAGACGAGCCGCTGCGGACGCCCGCGTGGCCGAACCGGTCGTACTGCTGCCGCTTGTCCGGATCGGTGAGTATCTGGTAGGCCTCGTTGACTTCTTTGAACTTCTCCGAGGCGTCTGCCGACTTGTTCCGGTCCGGGTGATACTCGAGTGCCTTCTTCCGGAACGCCTTCCGGATGTCTTCCTCAGACGCGGTCCGGGGCACTTCTAGGACCTCATAGTAATCTCGCTTGGTCGCCATAGGGAAAAATCTGTCCAACAAACATCTAGGGCCGAGCGCCCTCCAGCACCTTTAACAATTCGTTCAAGAAACTTGCCACGTAGCGAACGCTCGCAATCGCCCGTGTGTAGTCCATGCGCGTCGGACCTACGGCTCCGATAACGCCCATGGCATGGCCTGGCAGTCCATACCTCGCTATGACCACGCTGTACGGCTTGAACTGCTCTTGCCGGCTTTCCGCACCAATGATGACCTCGACCCCGTCGCGTTCCGCCGCTTCTACCAAAAACCGTCTCAGGACCGCTTCGTCCTCCAGAAGCTCGACCGCCTCGCGGGCGCGCAGCGTGTTCTCGAACTCGGGCTGGCTCAGCATGTGGCGCAGCCCCTCTATGTAATGCCGCTGTGGCTCCTCCCGTTCTTCTTCGCCCAATAAGTGGAGGACCTCGCCTATGACCGCGTCCGACCCTGGGACCGCCGTCTCGGCGGCGTCCCACAGCGTCCTCACCTCGTCGGCAGTCTTGCCCGACACAAGCGTGTTCAAGCGGGTGGCGAGATCGCTCAACGCCTCCTGAGTGACTGGTTGGTCGAAACGCACTATCCGCTGGCGGAGGCGTGCCTCCTGCATGACTAGCACCAGCAACGCCTGTCGTTCTTGGAGGTGGACCAGCTGCACTTGCTTGACCTTTGCCTGGAACGCCCGGGGCGCCGTCGTGATGGCCACATTGCGTATCGTCGAGGACAACACGGCTGCCGCATCCCTGGCCCACTCGTCCGGGTCGCCGTCATCTGCGTGAATCGCCTTTTGCACCATGTCTTCCAATTGGCGGGACGGGCGAGCTTTGCGCCAGGTGCGCTCCACGTAGAAGCGGTATGCCGGATCGGAAGGCACCCCGCCGGCCGATGTATGGGGACGGGAGATGTAACCCATCTCCTCTAGCTCCGACATATCGTTCCGGATGGTCGCCGGGCTCACTTCCAGATTGTGGCGGCGCACGACCTGCTGGGATGCCACTGGAGCCGCGGTCTCGATGTAGTCGGTGACGATGATTTCCAGCAACGTCTGGCGCCGCGGATTCAGTTGCGTAGGCGGGTTCTGCATGGTCTCCATGAGCGTCCTGCCTGGCGTTAGCAGTTGAACGGTCCGAGTGCTAGCAGCAAGTCGAATGTAGCACCGGGGTAAGACTGCGTCAACTGATTTCAACCCTGCCTGTTGGCCCTTCCATCCCTTTCTGTATCGGACCGATGGCTGCATTGGACGGATCGGCAAGGGATAGCCCAGCACCAAACCTACCGGGGCCCTGTGCTTGAGGGCACTGGCATGCTGAAGCAGGCGATAGACTGCCTGATGAGATTGTGAAATATTGCGCAATATATTGACTCGGCCACGCCCAAAGTGCTATCGTTGCGAAAATAACTTCCAAGCAGGGGGCAGGGCAATGGTGTTACCACGCGTTCAGGTCAAGGAGCTGCGCAGGACCTATGGGTTCGAAGAGGTTGCCATTGTCCCTGGCGATGTGACGACGAATCCTGAGCTCTCGAACACCACCTTCAACCTCGGGCCATTCCAATTCGCGATTCCGGTTATCGCCTCCGCCATGGACGCCATTGTTAGCCCCCAATTCGCTGGACTCATGGCCAAGGCCGGCGGCCTCGGGGTCATGAACTTGGAAGGCGTGTACTCCCGCTATGATGACCCCACGGCTGCCCTGGCCGAGATTGCCGCTGCCCCCAGGGAGACCGTCACGGAAGTTCTCCAGAAGGACTACTCACAGCCCCAGCAGGACCGGCTGGTGGGCGAGCGTGTGAGGCAAATCAAGGAGACGGGCGCGGTTTGCGCGGTGTCCATAACCCCGCAGAATGCCAAGCGGTGGGCACCTGTCGCCGTCGAGGCTGGAGCGAATATTATCGTCGTCCAGTCCACCGTTACCACGGCCCGCCACATCTCGAACAGCTACCACGGCCTCCGCTTCGCTGACCTCATCGCGCAGACCAAGGTCCCGGTTATCGTGGGTAACACCGTGACCGCCAGCGCCTCCTTGGAGCTCATGGAGCAGGGCATTGACGGAATATTGGTAGGCGTCGGTCCAGGCGCTGCTTGCACTACCCGCGATGTCACCGGCGTGGGGGTGCCTCAGGTCTCGGCGACGTTGGAAGTCGCGGCGGCCCGTGACGAGTACCTCGCCCGGACCGGTAAGTACGTCTCGGTCATCACCGACGGTGGGATCCGGACGGGTGGTGACCTGTGCAAGGCGATGGCCGCGGGCGCGGACGCGGTGATGATCGGAACGCCCTTCGCCCAGACCTTCGAGGCTCCCGGCAAGGGCTTCAACTGGGGCATGGCGAGCCCGCACCCGGCCCTTCCGCGTGGTACGCGCATCAACGTCGGTGCACACGCCAGCCTCGAGCAGGTGCTCTTCGGCCCGAGCCATCGCACGGACGGCACCCACAACCTGATCGGCGCACTCAGGGTCTGCATGAGCATGGTCGGTGCTCAGACGATCCAGGAATTCCACGAAAAGGTCGAACTGGTCGTGGCGCCCACCATCGCCACCGAAGGCAAGGTCTTCCAGCGCTCCGGCATGATTTAACGGAAAACGCTCGAGGATACGTGATGACGGGGCGGCATGCCGCCCCGTCTCCATTTCGTTGGGCCCCTCGTCGGTGCCACAGGGCGCTATGCCACTATTGCGCGGGCCGTTGACCGCCTTCTTCCTTCGCCGTAAGCTGGCTTCGCCGTCTACCCTGACTTGCTGGGGAGATGAGCGCGTCCGACAACCGGTGGAGGCCCGCCGCTGCTGGGACCCGCAAGGGCCGAGACAGCGCAGGGGACGGAAGCACCAAGCAATACTGGATGCCCGCCTGCGCGCGGGTATTATTTTTGGGCGTCTGCGATTGTTGAACGAGGCTGGTCCGCCATGAACGGCACGATAACGGATATTGCAGGCATTGAAGTTGGCCATCATTCGGACCTGGCGGCCGCGACCGGCTGCACGGTCGTCCTCTGCCGGCAGGGCGCAGTCGGTGGCGTGGACGTGCGCGGAGCAGCCCCCGGCACCCGCGAGACTGACCTCCTGCGCGCGGAAAACACGATCGAGCGGGTCCACGCTATTGTGT